>JAJYWF010000052.1 GCA_021791635.1 Actinomycetes bacterium | reverse complement strand
CAGTCGCACAGGTTCGGGACACCCGGGCCGGTAGACCTCCTCGAACTGCTTGGCCAGGGCCGCCAGCTCGATGGTCCCCTCCAGCCCGACGGCAGCGAGACCGGCCTCGTCGAGCACCCGCTGCCCCACCGCCAGCTGGCCCTTCCCCCCGTCGAGGAGCAGGAGGTTCGGTGGGTAGGCGAACTTCGAGGATCTCCCGGGCTCCGCCCCGGCGGCGGAGCGCTCGTCGACCAGGGCCCGGAGCCGCCGACGGAGGACCTCTTCCATGGCCGCGTAGTCGTCGTTGCCGGCCACCGTCTTCACCGAGAAGCGCCGATAGTCAGCCTTCTTGGCCAGCCCGTCCTCGAACACCACCATCGAGCCCACGTAGTCGGTGCCCTGGAGGTGGCTCATGTCGTAGCACTCGATCCTGAGAGGTGCCCGCTCCAGCCCGAGCGCCTCCTGGAGCTCGACCAGGGCCCGTGACCGGCTGGCGTGGTCCGAGGCTCGGTGGAGGCGGTGGCGGGCCAGGTCGTCCCCGGCGTTGCGGACCACCGTCTCTTGGAGCGCCCGCTTGCCCCCTCTCCGAGGGACCGCCAACTCCACCGGACCACCCCGGAGCGACCCCAACCACGCCTCGAGCACTTCGGCATCAGGAGGTCGCTCGGGGACCAGGATGCGACGGGGCACCTCGGCTCCCGGGGCACCGTAGAGCGCCTCCACCACCCGTCCCACCAGCTCGGGCGTCGTGAGCTCCTCGACCTTGTCAGCGATCGATCCGTGACGACCGACCACCCGACCCCGCCGGACGTGGAAGACCTGGACCGCGGCCTCCAGCTCGTCCTCGGCGATCCCGACCACGTCGAGGTTCTCGGGGCGAGAGGACACCATGAGCTGGCTCTCGGCCGCCTTGCGCACCGCGCCGAGACGGTCCCTCACCCGGGCTGCCCGTTCGAACTCGAGGTTGACGGCAGCATCGGCCATCTCTTTCTCCAGGCGACCAACCACCGGCGCGGTGTCCCCGTCGAGGAAGGCCATGAGATCGTGCACCAGCTCGGCGTAGCGCTCCTCGTCCACCGCTCCGATGCAGGGGCCCGAGCACCGATCGATGTCGAACAGCAGGCAGGGCCGGCCCAGGCGCTCGTGCCGGCGGAACTTGGCGTCCGAGCACGTCCGCAGCGGGAAGGACTTGCACAGCAGGTCGAGGGTGTCCCTGATGGCGCCCACGTGACCGTAGGGACCGAAGTAGCGCACACCCTTTCGCTTCTTACCCCGGACCACGGCTGGGCGGGGCCAGCGCTCGCCCACGGTGACCGCCAGCCACGGGTAGCTCTTGTCGTCCTTCAGGCGGACGTTGAACCGGGGCTGGTGGGCCTGGATGAGCGAGTGCTCCAGCATGAGCGCTTCGACCTCGGTGGCCACCACCACCCACTCCACCCGGGCCGCCTGGGCCACCATCTGGGCCGTCCGGGGTGGCAGGACGGCCGGGTCCTGCCAGTACGACGCCAGCCTCTGGCGGAGTGACTTGGCCTTGCCCACGTAGAGCACCCGGCCGTCGCCGTCGAAGAACTGGTACGACCCGGGTGCATCGGGGATCGAGCCGGCGGGGGGGCGCAGCACCACGTCCCTACTCTCGCGCTGCGCCGAGCTCGCCTTGGACATAGAGTGGTGGTGCCGGCCTGGTACCCCGGCAACACACCTCGCACCGAGGCCGACAACCCCGCGGATGGGCGACCAGGCTGTCCCCGCCGGCCAACACGGTGCCCTCCCCACGAGGGGGTACAGCATGATCCGGCTCCAGCGACCACTGCCCGAGCGCTACACCGGCGCGACGCCCGGCGACCTGGCCGAGATGATCCGAGACGCCCGCAACATCCTGGGCAGCCGGCTGTTCGTGCTGGGTCACCACTACCAGCGTGACGACGTCATGTGCTGGGCCGATGCCCGCGGCGACTCCTTCGGTCTCTCCCGCATCGCCGCCGACCAGCACGAGGCCGAGTACGTGGTCTTCTGCGGCGTCCACTTCATGGCCGAGTCGGCCGACATCCTCACCGGCGATCACCAGCAGGTCCTGCTCCCGGACCTGAACGCCGGGTGCTCCATGGCCGACATGGCCGACGTCGAAGCCGTCGAGGACGCCTGGGCCGAGCTGGCCGAAGTGACCGACGTGGAGCGGATCGTCCCGATCACCTACATGAACTCCTCGGCCGCGCTCAAGGCGTTCGTGGGGAGGCACGGCGGCTCGGTGTGCACCTCT
This sequence comes from Actinomycetes bacterium, assembly GCA_021791635.1. Taxonomy (GTDB): domain Bacteria; phylum Actinomycetota; class Acidimicrobiia; order Acidimicrobiales; family RAAP-2; genus JAJYWF01. Next base: position 15,800 of record JAJYWF010000052.1, on the reverse strand, counting down.
TCGAACGCTCGGGCGGTCCTCACGTGGGCCCTCGGAGGCGAAGGGAAGGACCGGCCACGCGGCGACAAGGTGCTCTTCGTCCCCGACCAGCATCTCGGTCGCAACACTGGGTTCGAGCTCGGCTACCGGGCTGAGGAGATGGTCCTGTGGGATCCTCGCCGCCCCCTCGGGGGCAGCGAGGAGGCGGCCATCAAGGGCGCTCGCCTCCTCCTGTGGAAGGGACACTGCTCGGTCCACCAGCGCTTCCGTCCTGAGCACGTAGACGCCTTCCGCCAGGAGCACCCCGGCGGGATCGTCATCGTCCACCCCGAGTGTGCCCACGAGGTCGTCGAGGTGGCCGACCAGGTCGGGTCCACCGACGCCATCATCCGGGCCGTCGCGGCCGCCCCTCGGGGATCCGTCATCGGGGTGGGCACCGAGATCCACCTGGTCAACCGGCTCGACCACGAATCCCCGGACAAGACGGTGATCTGCCTGGACCCCCTCGTCTGTCCGTGCTCGACCATGTCCCGGATCGACCCCATGCACCTGGCCTGGATACTCGAGGGTCTCGTGGCCGGAGAGGTGCGGAACCGGATCACCGTCGACGAAGAGACCGCCCACTGGGCCCGTGTCGCCCTGGAGCAGATGCTGGCCACCGTCTGACCGCTCCACCGTTTCCCGACATCTGTCGGATCGATGCTCAGGTGTGCGGGCCGTCTTCAGCGGGAGGCGACCGAACCACCCGGTCAGGCCTGACCGGTATCGGGGCTGACGCATCCGGTCGGTGCCGTGCCAGACCCGCTCTGCCCCGGCATGAGCACTGTCCCGGCACAGCCGAAGTTCGAGTACGTCCCCTCTAACGTGACCGTCCCGCCGTTGGCGAAGCTGGCCACCGACGTGGACTGACGGATGAAGCCGGACGCATCCACCCCGAGGGTGACCCTGGTGCCGCTGTACCCGGCGCCGTTCAGGACCGACATCGCCGCCTGGATGGTCTGTGCCTCTTCGGCGGTCACCCCCGGGGCGTCGGCCAGCTGGGCCACGTTCTCTTGCACCACGTACCAGGTGACCGGAACACCATCCACTGTGCCGGTACCGTCGGCTCCGGCGCCGGTCACGCTGTTCTGGGTCAGGTCCAGGTACCCCGTCGGGCTGGCCATCCCGATCATGGCCACCGCTCCGGCCTGCTGACCAAGGGTGCCTTCCACCAGTCCGGCGAATCCCGAGATCGGACTACCCGAGGGCGCCGTGGAGCCGTTGGCCGCGGGGGTTGTCGTCGGTGCCAGCGTGTCGCTCCCGCCACCCTCCCAGTAGTCGGTGGAGTCGATCCGGACCGTCGGACCCACACTGGTGGTGACCACCATGGAGAGGGGGTTGGTGTCGATGATGCCCTGTCCGGACACCACCGGGCCACTCCGGTCTGTGGCCGAGACCGGGGGGCAAGTCGGGACCGTGGTGGCGGGAACGGAGAGCGGCGTTATGGCCGGGATGGTGGTCTGGGTTCCGGGCACGGTCGTGACCCCGGGGCACGTCGTGGAAGGGGTCGTCGTCGGCCCCGATCTGGTGAGGGCGTACGTGAGGTCAAAGCTCCCCGAAGCGGTGGTCGTGCTCAGGGCCGACAGCACGCTCTGCTCTGCCGGACCGTTCCCGATGACCACCGATGTCGAGTGACGATGGTGGACAACTGATGGAACGGCCACCGCCGGTCCTCCGCCGCTGGACAGCACCAGTCCGACCGGCACTCCGACCATGGCCAGGCACGCGACGCCGGCTGCGACTACCCGGTACGACCGCCACCGACGGGAGCTCCGGCCCATCCGCCGGCCGGCCGCCGTCGATTCTCCGGGTTCCTCGAGCCACAGTCCCCGGTCGTCCGATCCGTCCGTCATCTGACCCTCCCACCCGGTCTGCCCAGCTCCCGAAGGGAGCTCTCGCCCTCTGGGAAAGGATCTTACCACTGGTACGAATAAATTACGATAGCCGGAATCCGTAATTTCCGCCCTCATCGGCACCCCCGCACCGGCTTCGGTCACCAGTCCCGACTGCTCTACCACCTTCCGCATGCGGATGGCGGTTGCCCGGCTCCTCGCCGCCGTCTCACCGAAGTGCTCCACCAGGACTGAGGCCAATTCCTCGTCGGGCGGGAGCCGTGCATCGGGATACCGGCGGAGCACCGCGCCGTAGAGGGGAACCGACAGGCAAGCCTCCATCCTGGCCCTGGCCGCCACGGCCTCGCTCCCGGAGAGCAGTTCACGAGCCCGTTCGGTGAGGAGCACGCGGTCACCGCGACCGGCAATCAAGCCGAAGCATCGAGCGGTGGACATTCGGCTGGCGAAGGCCCCGTTCCGGCTCCCGCTGTACCCGAGGGCCGAAGCCAGGGAAGGTGGGGACGTGTCACCACCGGCATCGGCTACGGCCCGGGCCACCGCGATCGCGGCTTCAAGGTCGTAGCTCACTGATCGGTACCTCGATCGGGCCACTGCGCTCCTCGGACTGCCGACGTAATCCCGTGGATTCACCGCGGGTACAGCATGCTCCCCGCTGTCGCCATTCTGCCAGTTCCGGCCCTCGTACCCGGCACTTCTGCACCACGCGCGCGCCCTCCTCGTCGTAGGCTCTCCGCCGTGACCTTCCCTCCGGACCACCGTGTCGAGCGTCCTGGCGCTCCCTCCGGTTCCCAGGCGCGCCACACGGGTCACCCGGAAAGTGCACCACCCGGCCTGGTCCGCCCGGTGGCTGAGATCTTCGCCTCGGTGGTCGAATCGGTCCGAAGCGTGGTATTGGTCGACGCCGACACGGTCCGGCTGGCGGTGGGCTGCGTCGCTGCCGGGGGTCACCTTCTCGTAGAGGATCTCCCGGGCCTGGGGAAGACCACGCTGGCCAAGGCCCTGGCCCGCTCCCTGGGCCTGACCTTCCGGAGAGTCCAGTTCACTGCCGACCTGCTCCCGGCCGACATCACCGGCGCCATGGTCCTGGACCTCGAGAACCACCGGCCGACGTTCCGTCCCGGACCGATCTTCACCAACATTCTCATGGCGGACGAATTGAACCGGGCGTCTCCTCGGACCCAGTCGGCCCTCCTGGAGGCCATGGAAGAACAGCAGGTGACCGTGGACGGGCACACCGCCGACCTCCCTCGTCCATTCCTCGTCATCGCCACCCAGAACCCCTACGATGCAGCCGGCACTTCGCCCCTCCCGCACGGCCAGCGAGACCGGTTCCTCCTGCGGCTGTCTCTGGGCTATCCCCAGAGGGGAGACGAAGACCGTCTCCTAGCTGATGCCGGGCACTCCCTGCGGGTCGCCACTCTCCGACCCGCAGTGAGCTCTGCCGAGCTGGAAGCGCTCATGGAGGCCGCTGCCGGCGCCCATGTGGTCCCCGCAATCCGCGGGTACGTCCTCGATCTGATCGAGGCCACCCGACAGCATCCGTCCATTCGGGTTGGCGCATCTCCCCGGGCGGCGCTGGCGCTCCTACGCACCTCCCGGGCCGTCGCCGTTGGCGCCGGGCGTGACTACGTGGTCCCAGACGACGTTCAGGCATCTGCCGTTCCGGTCCTGGCCCATCGCTTGCTGGTCGATCCGCGCAGCGATGCCACCGGCGCGGGTCCCGGCGCGGTAGTCGACGAGATCCTGCGGTTCGTGCCGGTGCCGGGCACCGCCGGCTCGGTGACGTCCCCGCGGTGAGCCCTACGACTCCGGATCGGCCGGTGGGAACCCCGCCCGGCCCTTTCCGAGTCGTGCCGGCGCTGTCCCTGACCCCCAGGGGACTGGGGTTCTTGGGGGCGTTTGCCGTCCTGGCAGTGGCCTCTGTCCGATCTGCGTCGGGGGGAACCGTGCCCCTGCTCGTCGGAATTGGGGCCGTCTTTCTGGTCTCTTCGATCACCGCCTGGGCCCGGGCGTGGCGCGTAACGGGGGCTACACCGGTGCAGGTGCTGGTCCGAGTCGTCCCCGGCGCCGTCGGGGTCGGCGAGCATGCACGGCTCGAAGTCGTGGTGCTGGGGTGCCTTCTGCGCCATCCCCCACCCATGTCCGTGGATATCCCCCTCCGCCGAGCTCACTTGGTTCGGGGACCCGGACCGGGGCGCCCCACCGCACAGGTGAGGATCCAATCGTGGTGGGCACGCGTGCTGGCGAACGTGGCACCTTCGGCGGCGAACCTGGTCCAGGTGCCGCCCCCGCCCCCGAGCGGCGCCAGTCCCGGCGCCGGGCAGCCACGGTGGATGGGCTGGGACCTTCCCACCCAACGCCGGGGACGGTTGGTGGTGACACCGGTTCAGGGCTGGGTGCGGGATCCCCTCGGGCTGTTCGCCGTCCCAGTTGCCGCCTCGGAGCCGGTCAGCCTCCTGGTCCATCCGGCGCCGGCACCGATGCCGACATCGTGGACCACACCGGCTCCAGATGGACGTCATCCTGATCACGACTCCGGACTGAGCTCTCCGCCGGGCGTGACCCTCGTCGCCAACGAGGGGTCGGGTGAATTCCGTGACCTGCGCCCGTACGTGCCCGGAGATCGGCTCCACCTGGTTGACTGGCCCGCCCTGGCCCGGTACGACCGCCTGCTGGTCCGCCGCTTCGACCCCGAGGACCCAGTCGGGGCGTGGCTGGTACTCGACGACCGACCGGGCGTCCATCGGCGGGCCGACTTCGAGGTGCTGCTGTCCACCTCCTTCTCCCTCTTCCTCACTTACCGGGAGGAGGGTCGCCCCTTCACGGTGTCCACGCTGTCCGGTCTCTCGCTTCGGTCCGTAGGTGGGGCCGACTCCTTCGGCCCGCTGTTGGACCTCCTTTCGACCATCGAACCCCGGCCGGCCACGGCAGCCGGTATCCCCAGTCTCGGGAGCCGACCACCCATCACGTCCGAGGACGCCGGCGCCATCGTGCTCACCACGGCCACGGGCGCCCGGCGCCTCCCACCCGGATGGTCGGAGCGTCATACGGTCCAGGTGATGTCGTGACGAGTCGAGGACCCGAGCCGGCGACGGCGACGGGTCGAGTGCCCCGGGTCGATTGGAGGGTCGAGCTGGCCGTCATGGCCACGGTGGTGGTCGGAGCTGCCGGGATGGTCCGCCTGACGGCGGGCGGCTTCGGAGGCCCGGCTGCGGCCCCCCTGCTGGGGTCGGCCGCTCTGGGGTTCGTGGTCCCGGCCCTTCTGCACCGGACCAAGCTGTCAGGGACCTGGGTTGCAGTGATCGGCACCCTGGTCGTCGTGGGGATCGCCTGGTGGTCCGCTGCTCCACGTCACGGGTCGTCGCCGTTCCCGGCGGCTCGCTCCCTGTTGCCGACTGCGGCTGAACTGCACCGGGCCCACTCCGTCCTGGCGGCTTTCCACCTTCCGCTCGATCCCGTTCCGGCGGTCGTGTTCCTGGGTTGTGTCCTGGCCGGTGTCGCCGGGCTCACCTGCCGGCTCATGCTCAGCTCACCTCCACGCCTGGCCCGGCCGGCACTTGCAGTGGTACCCGGGGCCATCCTGGTCGCGTGGTCATCCCTGACCGTGCCGGGCAACGGAGCGTTGACCGTGGCCGCGGTATTCGCCGCTGCAGTAGTTGTGGGGCTGACCATGGCCGGCTCGGACGGGATCCTCGCTCCGGGGCATCGGCGAGATCTCCAGTCCTCGGGCGCCCGCTTGGTGCCGGTGGCCATCACCGGTCTGGTGGTCGTGGGATCGACCGTGGGCGCCGGTCTGGTCCTACAGAGCAATTCCGCTGCTTCGCCCCGAAATGGGACGGCTCCAACGTCGGTCATCGCCGCCAGCACCCTTTCCCTCGCCGCCGGGCTGGTCAGTGTGGAGCAGGTCGATGCGCGGGTGGTGGTGTTCCGGGCCCGGACGCCGACTCCCACTTACTGGCAGGTGGGCTTCCTCTCCGTCTGGAGCCACGACCACTGGCTGCCCGGCCCCATCACCACCGGTGCTCTGGCCGGCCGTCCGACCCCGATCACCTCCCCATCCCCGCGGCGTGGCGTCCCACTCCTGTCGGCATCGGTCACCCTGTCGGCGTATGCCGGCCATCTCCTCCCGGTCCCGCCGGACACTGTTGGCGTATCCGGGCCGCCGGGGACCGGCATCACCGCCTCCGGGGTGGTCACACCCGCTGATCGACGGGACGCGTCCTACGACGCCACGTTCCAAGTGGTTCGTCCCAACCCGTACGAGCCCGCACCGGGGTCGCTCGATGCGGCGGCCGGGCTCACCCCGGCTCAGCTCCGACAGGACCTCTCCCTGCCGCCCGTGCCCGAAGTGGTCACCGCTCTGGCCCGCACCGAGACCGCTGGTGCCACCTCGACCCTGGCCGAGGGGGAGGACCTGGTGAACTGGTTCCGATCGGGACTGTTCCGTTACACCCTCTCCCCGACGAGGCCACCCGCTGGGACGGATCCCCTGGTGGCGTTCCTCACCCTCGGGCGGGCGGGCTCTTGCGAGTCATTCGCCAGCGCATTCGCCGTCATGGCCCGGACGCTCGGGATCCCCGCCCGGGTGGCCGTCGGCTTCACGTCCGGCACCACCGGCGCATCCGGGACCACCACTGTCGTCGGCGCCGACGCCCATGCCTGGCCTGAGCTCTACCTCGGATCGGCCGCCGGGTGGGTGTCCTTCGAACCCACGCCTCCGGTACCGCGTGGCCCACCCGTACCCTCCAGCGTCGTGGGGAACACCTCGCCACCCAGCAGTACGCCCACCACGTCACCTCCGGCCACGGTGCCCACCTCGACCCCGCCACCGACCAGTGTTCCCACCGTTCCCTCGCCTACTGGCGGTGCACGCCGCACAGCCAGCTCACCATCGGTCCGCAAGTCGCCCCCCGGCCGGTGGCCGGCGCTCCCCCTGATAGGGGTGGGCACCGCTCTGGCAGTGCTCGGGGCATTGTTCGTCCTTGCCACGGCCCGTCGGCGCCGGCGCCACCGCCCTCCTACCGGGATGGCACTTGCCGCCCTCCGAAGCGTCGACCGCAGCCTTCGCCGGGCTGGCGCGCCCCGTCCCGCGCACCGAACGCTGGTGGCCCACGCTGAAGACCTCGCGGCCGGCGCCACAGGGACGGGCATGGCGATTCGCTACGGGCGGGGTGCCCCGGTGGCTGTTCTCGACGACGTGCGGATGGTGGGCACCGTGGCCCAGGTCGCGGTCTTTGCTCCAGGGCCGGTGACACCAAGATCGGCACACGATGCCCAGCAGGCCGCCGTCAGGGTCCGCCGGGCGCTCCGCCACCACCGTTCCCGTCGGCACCGCTCGCCCCGGCGGGGTGGCGTTACCGGGCCAGCACCGCCTTGAGGACCGCCCCGGTGGCGCTCCCCGCCGTCTTGGCCACCTGCTCGGGGGTCCCCTCGGCCACGACCTCGCCGCCCCGGTCGCCTCCGGCCGGGCCCAGGTCGATGATCCAGTCAGCGGTCTTCACCACGTCGAGGTTGTGCTCGATGACCACGACCGTGTTGCCGTGGTCTACCAGCCGGCCGAGCACCTCGAGCAGGCGGCGAACGTCTTCGAAGTGGAGTCCGGTGGTGGGCTCGTCGAGGATGTAGAACGTGTGCCCGGTGGGTCGCCGGCTGAGCTCGGTGGCGAGCTTCACCCGCTGGGCCTCGCCACCCGACAGGGTCGGCGCCGCCTGTCCCAACCGGACGTAACCCAGCCCGACGTCGACCAGGGTCTGGAGGTGGCGGGCGATGGGCGGCTGGTTGGCGAAGAAGGCCAGCGCGTCCTCGCACGAAAGGTCCAGCACGTCGGCGATGCTCTTCCCGCGGAAGGTCACCTCCAGGGTCTCGCGGTTGTAGCGAGCCCCCCCGCAGACCTCACAGGGCACGTAGACGTCGGGCAGGAAGTGCATCTCGATCTTGATCGTGCCGTCTCCGGCACAGGCCTCGCAGCGGCCGCCACGCACGTTGAAGGAGAACCTCCCCGGAAGGTAGCCACGGACCTTGGCTTCGGGCGCCTGGCTGAAGAGGCGACGGATGTGGTCGAACACGCCGGTGTAGGTGGCCGGGTTCGAACGGGGCGTGCGACCGATCGGGGCCTGGTCCACGTCCACGACCTTGTCCAGGTGCTCGATCCCCTCCACCTTCCGGTGGCGTCCGGGGGCGGTCTTGGCCCGGTGGAGCTGGTGGGCGAGCGCCCGCAGGAGGATGTCGTTCACCAGGGTGGACTTCCCCGACCCCGACACCCCGGTCACCGCCACCATGCAGCCGAGAGGGAAGGCCACGTCGATGTCCTTCAAGTTGTGCTCGGACGCGCCCCGGACCGCCACCGTGTCTCCGCTGCCGGCTCGGCGGCGCTCGGGGACCGGAATGGAGCGGCGCCCGGCAAGGTACTGGCCGGTGAGCGACTCGCGGTTCGCCAGGAGGCCCTGCTTCCCGGTCACCGGTCCGCTGTGGACGATCTTGCCGCCGTGCTCCCCGGCGCCCGGGCCGATGTCCACCACGTGGTCGGCGATACGGATGGTCTCCTCGTCGTGCTCTACGACGATGACCGTGTTCCCGAGGTCCCGCAGGCGCAAGAGGGTCTGGATGAGCCGCTGGTTGTCGCGCTGGTGGAGACCGATGGACGGCTCGTCCAAGACGTAGAGGACCCCGACCAGACCGCTCCCGATCTGGCTGGCGAGCCGGATGCGCTGGGCCTCGCCACCCGAGAGGGTCCCGGCCGAACGGGCCAGGGACAAGTAGTCCAGGCCGACATCGAGCAGGAACCGCATCCGCTCCCGGACCTCCTTCAGCACCCGGTCGGCGATGAGGTGGTCGCGCTCGGAGAGCGCGAGGCCACAGATCACCTCGACTGCACGGGTGATCGACAGCCGGCACAGCGCGTCGATGCTCAACCCACCGACGGTCACGGCCAGGGACTCGGGCTTGAGGCGCGCCCCCCCGCAGGCCGGGCAGTCGACCTCGCGCATGTACTGCTCCACCTGCTCTCGGGACCAGTCCGAGTCCACTTCGGCGTGCCGCCGCTGGAGCCAGGGCACGATCCCCTCGTAGGGGGCCAGGAAGGACCGGCCACGCCCGAAGCGGTTGCGGTACTTCACGTGGACGCGCTTGGACCCCGAGCCGTAGAGGACGAGCTTTCGGTCCTTCGCCTTCAGCTTGGACCACGGCGTGTCCTCCGAGAACCCCCCGAGTGTCGCCACGCCGGCCAGGAGACCGGCGAAGTACTGGCTGCGAGCACCGGCCCACGGAGCGAGGGCCCCTTCGGCCAAGGAGAGCGAAGGGTCGGGCACGACGAGGGCCGGGTCCACCTCGAAGCGGGTGCCGAGCCCGGCGCAGGTCGGGCAGGCGCCGTAAGGCGAGTTGAACGAGAAGCTCCGCGGTGCGGGCTCCTCGAAGCTGATCCCGCACGAGGTGCACGACAGGTGCTGGCTGAAGGTGATGGTCTCCTCGGCGGCCCCTCCACCGGCCCCTCCACCGGGTTCGCCGTCCATCACCACCACTTCGGCCGTGCCCCCGGTGAGGGCCAGGGCGGTCTCGATGGACTCGGTCAGCCGCTGGCGCATCCCGTCGCGCCGCACCAGACGGTCCACCACCACGTCGATGGTGTGCTGCTCGTAACGAGCCAGAGCCACGTCGGAGCGGTCGGCCAGCTCGACGACGCTCCCGTCGACCCGGACCCGGGAGAAACCCTGCTTGGCGATGTCGTCGAGGAGGGCGCTGTACTCCCCCTTACGCCCTCGGACCACCGGGGCGAGGATCGAGAACCGCGTGCCCTCGGGCAGCTCCATGACCCGGTCCACGATCTGCTGGGGCGTCTGTCGAGCCACCGGCCGGCCGCAATTCGGGCAGTGCGGCTTGCCGATCCGGGCGTAGAGGAGCCGCAGGTAGTCGTAGACCTCGGTGATGGTCCCCACCGTGGAGCGGGGATTGCGCGATGCCGACTTCTGGTCGATGGAGATGGCCGGTGAGAGCCCCTCGATGAAGTCCACGTCAGGCTTGTCCATCTGCCCGAGGAACTGCCGGGCGTACGAAGACAACGACTCGACGTAGCGCCGCTGCCCTTCGGCGTAGATGGTGTCGAAGGCCAGCGAGGACTTGCCCGAGCCGGACAGACCGGTGAACACCACCAAACGGTCCCGGGGCAGGTCGACTGAGACGTCCTGGAGGTTGTGCTCCCTCGCCCCACGGACGATGAGACGGTCGGACACATCCGGAGATTAGCGGTCGGGCTCTCGTACCGGTCCACCACCGGCGAGCTGTCCGGCGATCCTCACGGTGAGCTGTCCGGCTAGCCCTCCCGGGCGCCGAAGCGGTCGTACATGGCTTCGATGGTGAAGAAGTTCGGGAGATCGTCGGCCCCGATCTCGATGGGATGGCTCACCAGGTCCTCGAGGAAGGCGATGGTCTCGATCAACCCGAAGGAGTCCAGGTAGCCGGTCGTCCACAGCTGGGTGTCCGGCTCCAGCTCGCCGTCGAGATCGGGGCGCTGGCCCACGAGGAACGACCGGAGCTTGTCGTAGAAGGTCTGGCGGTCCATCGTCACTCCGCTCACCGGCCGGGCCCGCCGGTGAGGGCCACCAGGACACCTTCGGACCCCCGGAGGTCACCCTGCTCCCAGAGCCGGTACACGCTGGACAGGGCCACCGCCGCCGAGTCCCCGAGCGGGACCTCGTGACTGTGCCGCTGGAGCGCGGTGGCGATCTCCGCCGACGTCACGTCGACGAACCCCCCGCCGGACTCCCGGGCCGCCCGGGCCACGTAGTCGAAGCTCGAGAACGGGTCGCCGAGGAGGATGGCCGAAGCCAAACCGTCGGGATCGGGCTCGGTCAACCTGGCGTTGCCCCCGCTCTCGGCCGACCGCCAGGCCCGCACCATCGGCGCGCAGCTGGTCTGCTGGGCGCAGAAGAACCTCGGCGAGCGCCCCCAGCGGGACACGGCCACGCTCTGTTCGGCTGCCCGGGCGGCGGCCACGATCCCGAGCCCGCTGGCCACGGCCTGGACCACGGTGTCCACCCGACCCCCCATCCGCTCGACGTCGTCGAAGGCCTCCAGGTAGGCCAGCTTGGCGCCCTCCCTCCGGCCCAGGTTGAAGAACCCGCCCTCGGAGACCTCGCCCGGCGCCAGCTCTCCCCTGGCGCGCTGGCCGGCCGTCACGTAGTCACCCTCGACCCGGACGATCTCGAGCGCCGGGTTCGGCGGGCCGAGCTGCCTGGTCGGGACGTCGGTCGAGACGAACGCCCGGGCCGACAGCTCGGGGTAGAACTGGAGGCCCCAGGCGTAGGCCGCCGCCGTGTTGCCGGTGGAGCTCAGGACGAAGCGCTCCACCCCCCGGGCCAGCATGAGCGGAAGGGCCACGGCAATGAGGCGGTCCTTGGTGGAGTTGGTCGGTAGGACGCCCTCGACCTTGGCGTACACCGGGATCCCGTCCAGCTCGCAGAGCAGGACGGTGGGGGTCGGCTCGATGGCGATCCGGCACAGCGACCGGTCGGGGATCGGCAGCAGGTCCCAGTACCGCTCCAGCGAGTCGGTGTCCCCGGGCTGGAGGACGGCCTCCACCGGACCGTAGCGGGCTTCGACCATCCCCTCGCACACCGAGCAGCGACCCGAGAGATCCTGGTCGGTGGCGCCGCAGTCCACGCACACCAGGGCCACCGCCGGAGCCCGCACCGTGCCGCTCACGACTCCTCCACCAGTGACCGGGTGGCGTCGGGATCCCACTTCCCGTGGGCGTTGGCCACCAGCTCGGGGACCACCCACACCTTGGACGGGACGGCGGCCGCCGGGAGGTTGGCCCGCAGGTGCTCGAGGACGGCGGCCACGGTCGGCGGTCGGTCGTCCTCGGGCACGACGAAGAGCTCCAGACCCCCCAACCCGCTCTGGCTCACGGCCACGGCCGCCTGGACGACACCGGGTACGGCCAGGGCCAGGTCGTGGACTTCGGTGATCTCGATGCGGTAGCCGCGCACCTTCACCTGCTCGTCCAGGCGCCCCAGGTAGTGGAGCACACCGTCGCGGACCACGACCCGGTCGCCGGTCCGGTAGGCCCGGGACCCGGGGCCCCCGACGTCGTCCCCGCCGGCGATGGCCGACTCCTCGAGGAAGCGGGACCGGTCGCTCTCACCGCCTCCCAGGTAGCCGTCGGCGACGCACGCCCCGCCCAGGACCAGCTCGCCCTCTTCCCCGAAGGCCAGCGCCCCGAGCTCGTCGTCGACCACGTAGGCCCGGGAGTTCCATACCGGGGTGCCGATGGGCAGGGCTCCCTCACCGACGACGCCGGTCCGATCGAAGCGGTATGCCGTGCAGCCCACCGTGGCCTCAGTGGGGCCGTAGTGGTTGAGGAGGGCCACGCCGTCGAGGCGCTCGCCCAGACCGGCTACCAGCGCCCCGTCCAGCCGCTCACCCCCGAACATCACCGTCCGGGTCACGGCCCGGTAGTCCGGCTTGGCGATGCGCTCGAAGAGCCGCACGTGCGACGGGGTGATCTTCACGAAGGCGAACGGTCGCTCACGGGGCGCCAGCCAGGGACGGGGGTCCCAGCTGTCGGGAACGAGCTGGACGGCCCCGCCGACGAAGAGCGGGAGCCACAGGCAGGTCACAGCGTGGTCGAACCCCAGGCTGGCGAAGCACGGCGTGGCGTCCTCGGCTTCGAACCCGGTGAGCTCCCGGGCCCAACCGAGGTAGTTCACCAGCGCCCGGTGCCCGACCAAGACCCCCTTGGGGAGCCCGGTGGACCCCGTGGTGAACACCGTGTACGCCACGTGGTCCTGGCGGGTCACCGGCTCGAGAGTCGGGGCCACGTGGGGACCGGCGTGGATGTCGACCGTCCCGAGGCCCCGGGGCAGGCTCCCGGCCAACGACGCGGCGTCGGCGCAGACCATCACCCGCGGGTCGCCGACCTCGAGGATCCGGCGGACCCGGGCGGCGGGGTACGTGGGGTCGATAGGCAGGTACGCCGCCCCGAGGGCCATGGCCGCCACGGCCGCCGCCACCACCGGCGCCGACCTGGTGGCCCAGATCGCCACCTGGTCCCCCTCCCGGACCCCGGCGTCGGCCAGGGCCGCAGCCAGGCGGGAGGCGTGGTCCCACAGCTCGCCGTAGGACTGGACCCCCTGGTCGCCGGGGAAGAGGGCCGCTCGATCGGGGTGCTCACGGGCGTGCCGGGCGATGGCGTCCACCACGGTGGACCCCCCGAGGTCCACGATGTCCCCGTGGAGGGCCGGCACTGGCGACCCGGTCACTGGCGGCGCGGTCACTGGTGCCGTTGACCTGGCATCGGTTGTCGTGGTCATGGTCAAGCTGCTCGATTCCCCTGGATCATCCGGCCCTCAGAGAATAGGCGGCACCGGAGCGTCCGCACGACCATCGTCCTCGGGGACACCCGCGGTCGACGCACGCCGGAGCTCGGCCAGCTCGTCGCGGATGAAAGCCGCCTCCTCGAACCTGAGGTCGGCGGCGGCGGCCTCCATCTCCTCTTGCAGACGATCGATCAGCTCTCGGACCTCCACGGGCGTCTCGGCGTCGGGCGCCCAACCGCTGCCCCCGACCGCCTGTCGGGTCCGGACCACCCGCCCGGCCCGGCCGGACCGGACGTCGGCTCGGCTCCGGGTGGCCCGCTGGGCACCATCGGGACCCCGGAGGCGCTCGAGGATGTCGACCACTGCTTTGCGGATCGACTGGGGATCGATACCGTGCTCGGCGTTGTACTGGATCTGGAGCGCCCGGCGGCGCTGGGTGACCCCGATGGCCTCGCGCATCGAATCGGTCACCGTGTCGGCGTAGAGGACCACCTTGCCGTCGACGTTGCGGGCGGCGCGTCCCATGGTCTGGATGAGGGAGGACGCCGAGCGCAAGAAGCCCTCCTTGTCGGCGTCGAGGATGGCGACCAGGGAGACCTCGGGCAGGTCGAGGCCTTCCCGCAGCAGGTTGATCCCCACCACCACGTCCACCTCGCCCAGGCGGAGCTGGCGGAGGATCTCGATGCGGGTGATGGTGTCGATGTCGGAGTGCAGGTACTGGACCCTCACCCCGGCGTCAGCCAGGAAGTCAGTCAGGTCCTCGGCCATCTTCTTCGTGAGCGTGGTCACAAGCACCCGACCGCCGTTGGCTACCTCGTCCCCGATACGAGCCAGGAGATCGTCGACCTGCCCGCGGGTCTCGTGGACGACCACCTCGGGGTCCACCAGGCCGGTGGGCCGGATGACCTGGTCGACCACCTGGTCCGAGTGCTCGAGCTCGAACGGGCCGGGGGTGGCCGACACGAAGACCGCCTGGGGCACGCGTTCGAGGAACTCCTCGAACCGCAGCGGGCGGTTGTCCAGGGCCGACGGCAACCGGAACCCGTGCTCCACCAGGACCTCCTTGCGGGACCGGTCGCCGGCCCACTGACCCCGGAGCTGGGGCAGGGCCACGTGGCTCTCGTCGACCACCACCAAGAAGTCGTCGGGAAAGAAGTCGAGGAGGGTGAAGGGCGCCTCCCCGGGGCGGCGGCCGTCCAGATGGCGGCTGTAGTTCTCGATCCCCGAGCACACTCCGGTCTCCTCCAGCATCTCCAGGTCGTGCTCGGTCCGCATCCGCAGCCGCTGGGACTCGAGGAGCTTCCCCTCGGCGGCGAAGGCCCCGAGCTGCTGGCGCAGCTCGTCCTCGATGGAGGTCACCGCTCTGCGGATGGTCTCGTCGCCGGCCACGTAGTGGGTGGCGGCGAAGACGGCCACGTCCTCGAGCTCGGGGCCCATCTCGCCGGTGAGGACGTCGAAGGTCACGATGCGCTCGACCGTGTCACCGAAGAACTCGACCCGCAGGGCGATCTCCTCGTAGGCCGGGTGGATCTCCAGGGTGTCCCCCCGGGCCCGGAAGGTGCCTCGGACCAGGTTGACGTCGTTGCGCGAGTACTGGAGCTCCACCAGACGCCGCAGGACCTGGCGCTGGTCGTGCTCCTCCCCCACGGCCAGGGTCAGGATGCGGTCCCGGTACTCGTCGGGGGACCCCAGTCCGTAGATGCACGACACCGAGGCGACCACCACGACGTCCCGGCGCATGAGCAGTGACGAGGTGGTGGCGTGCCGGAGGCGGTCGATCTCGTCGTTGATGGACGAGTCCTTCTCGATGTACGTGTCCGTCGTGGGGAGGTAGGCCTCGGGCTGGTAGTAGTCGTAGTAGGAGACGAAGAACTCCACCCGGTTGCGCGGGAACAGCTCACGGAGCTCCGAGGAGAGCTGGGCCGCCAGCGATTTGTTCGGCTCGATGATGAGAGTGGGCCGCTGGGCCGCTTCGACCATCCAGGCGATGGTGGCCGTCTTCCCGCTCCCGGTGATCCCCCGCAGCGTCTGGAACCGGTCGCCCCGTCCGAGGCCGGCGCTCAGGGCGGCGATGGCCTCCGGCTGGTCGCCAGCCGGTCGGAAGGGGGAGACCACTTCGAGTCGGGGCACCTGCCCGAGCGTACCGCTCCGGGTGTCCGGGGGTGCGGGGCGGGCTCAGGGGCGTACGGTGACCCGGCGGCGCTCGTCGATCCAGCGCCACAGCCGGTCCACTTCGGCCGGCAGCTGCCCAGGGGGGCCCGAGTTGTCCACGACGACATCGGCCCCCGCCAGCCGCTCCTCCCGGGAGGGCTGGGCGGCGATCCGGGACCGGGCGTCGGTCGGATCCATGCCTCGGATCTCCACCAGCCGGCGCAGGGCCTCGTCGAAGGGGCAGTCGACTACTGCCACGGCGTCGAGACCCATGGTCTCTCGGTGCTCGGCTCGCAACAACGGGATGGCCAGGACCACCACGTGGTCGGTGTCCCTCTCCGCCGCCAGTCGCCCGAGCATCTCGATCCCGATCGGAGGGTGGGTGAGCGCGTTCAGGTCGCCGAGCGCCGCCGGGTCCTTGAACGTGCACGCCGCCAGTGCCGCCCGGTCGATCGTCCCGTCGACC
>JAJYWF010000051.1 GCA_021791635.1 Actinomycetes bacterium | reverse complement strand
TGGAGTCCCCGATCGCCGTCACCCCCTGCCCGGCCGGCACCGGGACAGTAGACGTGGGGCCGGGGTGCGCACCGGGCGTCGTCGACGTCGTCGTCGTGCTCCCTACGTGGTGGTGCCTGGGAGGGAGGACTGTGTGATCCTTGGCGGTCGCCGCCAACGCCGGTGCCGCCACCACCCCGGCCAGCCCGATGACGCAGACCACGAGGTTGGCCGCCACGACCACGGAGACCACCCACCCGACCGGGCGTAGCCGGGGCCAAGCCCACCTCCGTTCCCGGAGCCTGCTCCACTGGCGGCGGAGGGCGCCGTGACGGACCGGTTGCTCGACGAACCTCCACGACAGCGCCGCCAGGCCGATGCTGGCAGCGATCTGGAGGATGTCGCGCAAGAGGCTGGGACCTGCGCCGACGGGCGTGGTGAGCACGATGACCGGGTAGTGCCAGAGGTAGATGCCGTAGGAACGCTCGCCGATCCAGCGAAGCGGTCCCCACCCAAGGAGCGTCCCCAACCGGGCGCCGGGGTGCACGGTGACGGAGATGGTGAAGGCGCACAGGACTGAGAACAGGACCATTCCACCCTGGTACAAGAACGAGCCATACTCATTGGTCTGCCAGAACATGACGAAGACCCCGACGAGCGCTGAGCCCCCGACGACTTCGAGGAGACGGCGGGCGTTGGATGAGATGGCACCGAACGCCCGGTCTCGGGGGAGGGCGAGAGCCAGGGCAGCTCCGATCAGGAGGGCGAACGCCCGAGTGTCGGTGCCGTCGTAGATGCGCGTGGGGTTCCCGTCGGGAGAGAACAGGAGGGCCATCTCGGTGGCCGAGGCCGCGGCGGCGAGGAGAATGAAGCTGATAAGTATCCGGCGGTCCCGTATCCAGCGGAGTCCCGCCAGGACGACGAACGGCCACACCAGGTAGAACTGCTCTTCGATGGCCAGTGACCACAGGTGGCCGAGCGGTGAGGGAGGGCCGAACTTGGCGAAGTACGAGACGTGGTGGAAGATGAACCACCAGTTGCTGTAGTAGAAGATGGCCGGTACCAGGTCGGATCGCATGGCCGGGAGTTGTGCCCGGTGGAACAGGGTCACCCACCCCATGGTGACGAAGAGCATGACGAAGAGCGCCGGCAGGAGCCTCCTCGCCCGACGGACCCAGAACTGGGGAAGGCGAATACTCTGGTGCCGCCGGTACTCGGCGGCCAGGATGTCGGTGATGAGGTAGCCGGACAGGACGAAGAAGAGCCCCACGCCGAGCAGGCCACCCCGGGCCCATGAGAAGTTCAGGTGGTAGGCGATGACGGCCAGGACGGCGACGGCCCGCAGCCCGTCAAGTCCCGGAAGGTAGGGACTGGTTCCTTCGACCGGCTCAGGCATGGGACCCCCGGCGTGCTCGGCCGGGCGCAGTGCCGATGTGGCGAGGTGGATGGCAGCTTCGGCGCACTGCGAGGCTCATTTCCGGGAGATCTGTGACGTGGGCGAGGTGAGGACACGGTCATTGTGGCACGCCGGTTTCGCGCATGTCGGGGCGCGCCAGGACACCGAGGACACGTCGGAGGCGATGGGCGTGGGAAGGCGGAGAGATCAGACCAGTGGCCAGGGATAGGGGGGCCACTCCCGGTCCGTGTCGGGGGCTGGGAGGTGGCCGGCGGCCACCAGCCCCTCGATCCTCGCCCACAGGGCCTTCCGCTCAATTCGCTCGAGGAGGCCGGACAGGGCGTCGTCGAGCCGTGTGCGTGTGCTGCCGAGGAGCCGCTCCAAGTCGGACTGGACGGAGGGTGGTAACGGTGTGCCGGCGAAGTCCCAGATCACCGTCCGCAGCTTCTCGTCACAGTGGAACGACAGGCCGTGATCGATGGCCCAGATCCGTCCTTCGGCCAACAGGACGTGGCCGCTCTTGCGATCGGCGTTGTTGGTCACGACATCGAAGGCGGCCAGAGTCCGGAGCGTCTCGTGACGTTCTGGGTCATCCACCAAGTTGAAGTAGTGGGACGTACCGTCTGTGGGCACGAAACGTTGGACTGACCCGGGGCCGTAGGGTCCCTCGGTGCGCACGACCGTCTCGGGAACCAGGTGCCAGCCCACCAACTCGGACACGACGTACGCCGCCACTTCCCTCCGGTACAGGCCGGCAGGGAAGTCCCAAAGGGGTCGCTCGCCACGGCCTGGCTTGTAGACGGCCAGGAGATCTTCACCGTCGAGGGTGCACGTCACGAGCAGCGTGGCGTTCGAGCTTCCGGCAATCCGTCCGTGCACATCCATCACGCCGTGCTCGAGGATGCTCGACACACTGGGCGTGTCGTCGCTCGACCGCTCCGGGTCCGGGGAGCCGGGCGCCGGCGTCACGTCACCGGCGGACGGTGCCCATTGGTACGGGGGCAGTTATGGCCCGAAGGGTCCAACGGAAGACCGCACAGCGGGCAAGGTGGGCGTCCGGCCTCGACCAGGCTGGTGGCGCGAATGGCGAAGGCCGCCGCCATCTCGCGTGACAGGGCGATCCGGGCCACCTGACCAGCCTCGTCGTCCTCGTCCCCACCTTCACCTTCCTCGCCCTCCCCGCGTTCTTCGACCACGACCACGATGCGATCGGTCTCTTCGTCGTATGAGACTCCGATGGTGCCCACCACCCACTCCGGCTCCACTGAGGTGTCGAAGTCCAGGTCGTCGGGGAGGTGGCCAGGTCGTCCCAGCTGGCGCACGATACGGGCGAGGTAGCTGGCCAGCAGCGCCACCTGCTGCTTCTCCACCTTCATCGTGAGGGCCGTGGGACCCTGTGCCACGTGGAGGAGGAAGACCCGGTTCCCCACCGGACCCTCGGTGCCGACCGTGAAGCGATCGACGTGATCGAAGTCGGAGCCTTCGCTCAAGAGAGCTCCGGTTCATCGGGAGGACCGGGCGAGTTCACGCACAGCACGTGGGGGCCATCGGCTGAGTAGAGGATCGCCGACACCGAGCACGGCGAGATCACGAAGCGCTGGAAGAGGTCAAGCGGGGTCCCGGCAGCCGACGCCACCACGGCTTTGATGGGATCGGCGTGTGAGACCACGACGATCGACTCCCCGCGATGGGACTCGGCCAGGCGCACGACGACTCCTTCGGCCCTGGTCGCCATCTCCGAGAACGACTCGCCGCCGGGGAAACGGAAGCCGCTGGGCCAGGCGTGGACCGTCTTCCAGGCTCGGGTTCCGGTGATGCGACGTAGGCGGGAGCCCGTCCAGTCCCCGACGTCGCACTCCAAAAGCTCCTGTCGGGTCCGCACCCGGACGCCGAGAGCCCGCCCGATGAACCCGGCGGTCTCGCGAGTCCGCTCCAAGGGAGACGCGTACACGGCCGTCGGGGGGTGACGAGTCCGGGCGATGGCCCGAGCCACCTCCTCGGCCTGAGCCCGCCCCTTCTCCGAGAGGCTGAGACCGGGTGCCCGACCCGGGAGAATCTTGCCGGTGGTGGGAGTCGTGCCGTGACGGACCAGAAGGACGAGCGTGGGCTTGGGCCCGACTGGCGGCGTCTGGGTGGGCACAGATGCCCATCGTAGGCTGTCGCCAGTGGGACCTCGTCCGTGCCCGAGCTCTTTGGCCCTCCCGGTCCCCGCTGCCCGGGGGACGACTCCGCCGGTGCGGTCGGAGCTGTCGGAGCTGGCAGCAGAGATCGCCGCCTGCTCGCGCTGTCCTCGGCTTGTCGAGTGGCGCCGTCAGGTGGCCGAGCATCCCCGGGCGGCGTTCCGTGGTCAGCGGTACTGGGGGAGACCGGTCCCCGGCTTCGGCGATCCGGACGCCGAAATGATCGTCGTCGGGCTGGCTCCTGCGGCTCACGGCGCGAACCGAACTGGGCGGATGTTCACCGGCGATCGTTCTGGGGACTGGCTCATCGCGGCCATGTGGCGGGCCGGGTACGCCACGTCACCCTCGAGCGTCTCAGCTGACGACGGGCTGGCCCTGAAGGGTGCGTGGATCACCGCGGCCGTGCACTGTGCCCCTCCGGAGAACATGCCGAACCCCACTGAGCGGGCCGCCTGCAGCGAGTTCCTCCGCCGCGAACTGCAGATCCTCGTATCGGCGAGAGTCATCGTCGTCCTCGGGCAGCTGGCCTGCTCGGCCGTGTCCGACATCTATGGACTCCGACCGCGCCCGAAGTTCGCCCACCTGGCCGAGCACCCGTTGTCCGACGCCAGGATGTTGCTGTGCTCCTACCACCCGAGCCAGCAGAACACGTTCACCGGACGACTCACCGAGCCGATGATGGACGCGGTCTTCACCCGCGCCAGGGAGCTGTGCAGGAACGGCTGACGAGGCGGGGACCGGGAAGGGCTCTGTTCACGTGGACGTCGGAAGGCGCCCGGGCATGGGCACGGCGGTGGATGGCCATCGCCGCCTGCTGACCCGGCTGAGGCGGTGCAGGAGGGCGACCGCGCCCGGGTCGTCGTCGGCCGGGCGGACCTCGACCGCGCCTCCGGCGACCATGGCGTCGAACAGCTCGTGCCCTCGCTCGGTCCGGATGACGGTCAGCGTCCAGTCGTTGAAGGCTCCGATGCCTCCGGTGGCGATGTCGGCGTGCTCGGCGGCGAAGTCCGGGCACGACAGGCACCCCTGACGGGTGAACTCGTGGGCCTCCTTCAAGGGGACCTCGTGGTACCCACCGTCGTGGGTCCAGATCTGGAACACCCCCTTGATGTTCATCTTGGCGATGTCTTGGCGGGCCAAGCCGTACCGGGCCTCGAAGAGCTCGGGGAAGATGGCGTCGTCGAAGGTCTTCGAGCACAGGAGGCCGATCGACAGCGAGAAGCGACGAGCCACCTTGCCGGCCTTGCGGGCACTCATGACCGGCGGGGCGGACGCCTGGCACCCCATGCCCACCAGGGCGATCCGCTCGGCTCCCGACTCGATGGCCTCGGCGTAGGCCATCGGATTGGCGGAGTAGGTGTAGCGGGACCCGGCGGTGGCCAGGACGTCGGTCCGGTTCCGGGCCACGGTGGGGACCGCCTTCCACGTGCTGCCGTCCCCCTCCAGGGCCGACACCAGGGCAGCGTCGACGACGTCGTGCTCCAGGGCCCATATGAGGAGGGCCGACACGAAACCCCCGTCCTGACCAGCACCCAGGACTTCGGGATCGGTGGCCCGGGCCAGGATGGTGTGACGAGCGATGCCCGAGACCTCGTCGTCGGTCCGCGCCCGACCGAAGAGGTGCTGCTCGATCTCGGGCTCCCAGGTGCGAAAACGTGGGCAGGCCCGGGTGCAGAGGGTGCAGCCCTTCACGCCGTGGGTGCAGTTGTCAGTGCCGCCGTCGGCGTCGACGTGGAACGGTTTGTACCGCCCGTCACCGTCGTCGTAGCCCAGCACATCGTACGGGCAGACGACGACGCAGGCCGAGCAGCCCGTGCACAGTCCCGAGGTGACAACTTCCTCGTACAGATGGGCCCAATGGAGCTTCTCGGGAGGCACGGGGACACCCTATCGACTCCCCAGTGCTCGGGGTGGCAGCGTTCGGATACCGTCCGGTAGGTGCCCGAGATGCTGGAGGTGGAGTACTACCGGCGACTGGCGAGTGAGGTGGTGGGTCTCACCATCACGGGGGTGTCCGTCGACGACCCCCACGCGCTGGCTGGTCCGCTGCGTCCCTCGGACTTGATTCGAGCTCTCGAAGGCCGCTCCTTCACGACCGCCCGACGTACCGGCAAGGTGCTGTTCTTCGACTCGTCGGGCGACTCTGCGACCAACGAGAGAGAGCGTGGAGCTCCAGCCTCACGAGGCAGTGGCCCCACGTTGGCGATGCGCTTCGGCATGACCGGCAGCGTGATCGTCGACGGGCACCCGGCGCTCGACCGGCTCCTGTACGCGCCGGCACATGTCGACCCCAAGTGGATCGTCCTCTCCATCGAGTTCGACGACACCTTCACTCTGGCCCTCCACGATCCTCGTCGGATGGCCCGGGTCGCATTCAACCTGGACGAAGAGCGACTGGGACCTGACGCGGCGACCGTCTCGGCCGCCGCGCTCCGGTCTGCCCTCACCGGTCGTCTGCCGCCTCGCCGAGGCCCCGCGACTTCCGGCGCGGCCCTCAAAGCTCGAATGCTGGACCAGTCACGCCTGGCGGGCATCGGAAATCTCCTGGCCGACGAGATCCTCTGGCGGGCATCCCTGGCCCCGGACCGTCCGGCCGGGTCACTGGCCGATCATGAGATTCGTCGCCTCCACCGGCACCTGCGGGCCACCGTCGCCGAGCTTCTGGAGCGGGGAGGGTCGCACACCGGGAACCTCATGGGCGAGCGCCGTCGAGGTGGGCGCTGTCCGCTCGACGGTACCGAATTGCTCCGCTCGACGGTAGGGGGCCGGACGACCTGGTGGTGTCCGGGACACCAGCACTGAAGGGGCGGTGCCGGCAGGACCCCTGCGGGCTGCCGGACCCCTGCGGGCTTCAGTTCTCCGAAAGCGCCTTCACCTCTTCGAGCACGCGGGCCGGATGGCCGTCGGCCCGGACGTGGTACCACGCCCGGGCGATCGCACCCTTGGCGTCGACGATGAACGTGGACCGGATCGTCCCCACCGTCTTCTTCCCGTACATGGTCTTCTCGCCCCACGCTCCGTAGCTGGCCATGACCTCGTGCTCGGGGTCCGACAGGAGTGGGAACTTCAGCTTGTACTTGTTCCGGAACTTCGTGTGCTTGTCGGCGCCGTCCGGTGAGATCCCCACCACATTCACCCCGGCGTTGGCGAACGCCTTCAGGTGATCGTTGAACTGGCAGGCTTCCTTGGTGCAGCCCGGCGTGTCGTCGGCGGGATAGAAGTACACCACGACCGGGGACCCGGCGAAGTCCTTCAGTGATACCAGCGTGCCGTCCTGATCGGGCAGGGTGAACAGCGGCGCCCGGTCTCCGGGCTCGAGCTTCGGCATCAGGGTCGTCCTCCAGATCGGTCCGGGGCGATCGTGCTCGCCCGCGAACCTACTTTAGGGCGCACGCCCGTCCCGCCAAGGGCCCGCCGCGCACGCGTGACGGCTCCACCCACCCCGCACGCCCGATCGATCCAACGCCCGTACACCCACCTCAGCGTTCTCCCTGGTACCATGGAGGGTGACGACCGGCCCTTTGCCGTCGTCCGGGTCCTCCTTCTCCTCTTCTCGGGTCGGCGCCGGACCCCGCCGCAGACAAGAGACAAGAGAGCAGGACATGACCGTAGACAGTCTCCTTCCCGGACGGGATGCCGCGAGCACCAGTGCCCCGGACAGCTCGGATACCCCGGACAGAGCGGATACCCCGGATACCTATGAGACCGTGCGGACCTTCGAGTCGCTCGGGGTCGACGAGAGCCTCACCAAGATCCTCGCCGACCAGGGGATCACGACCGCCTTCCCGATCCAGGCGCTCACCATCGCTGACGCCTTGGCCGGGAGTGACGTGTGCGGGAAGGCGAAGACCGGGTCGGGCAAGACGCTGGCGTTCGGCCTCCCGCTCCTGCAGCGCCTGGCTGGCGGCCGTGACCGGGGCCGAGAAGTCGCATCCGATGGGCAAAGATCGGGCACTGCCGCCGGCGGGAGCCCGGCCCGCCCCCGAGCGCTGGTGCTCCTGCCGACCCGGGAGCTGGCAGTCCAGGTGCACGACGTCTTGGCCCCGCTCTCCGAGGGGGTGGGGCTGCGCACCGCTGCCGTGTACGGCGGCGCCGACGTCGACCGGCAGGTGACCCGCCTGCGCCGGGGCGTGGACGTGATTATCGCCACCCCCGGGCGCCTCATTGACCTGGGCGACCGGGGCGAGCTCACGGTGGCCGACGTGGAGATCCTCGTCCTTGACGAAGCCGACCGCATGGCCGACATGGGGTTCATGCCCCAGGTGGAGTGGGTGCTCCGTCGCCTGGAGCGAGACCACCAGACGCTGCTGTTCTCGGCCACGCTTGACGGGGCGGTCGACCGCCTGGTGGCCCGGTACCTGAGGGATCCCGTCCACCACGAGGTGGCGTCGAGCACCCAGACCGTCGCCGCCATGGAGCACCGCTTCCTCCAGGTGCACCAGATGGACAAAGTGAAGGTGGCGGCCTCCATCTGCCGCCCGTTGGACAAGGTCCTGGTGTTCGTGCGGACCAAGCGCGGCGCCGACCGCCTGGTGGAGCAGTTGGCCAAGGAGCGGATCCGGGCTGCGGCGATCCACGGCGATCTCCGCCAGGCCAACCGCGAGCGGGCACTGGCCGACTTCTCTTCAGGGAAGCTGCACGTGCTGGTGGCCACCGACGTGGCAGCCCGGGGTCTTCACATCGAAGGTGTGGACGCTGTCGTGCACTACGACCCGCCCGAGGACCACAAGGCCTACCTTCACCGATCGGGGCGCACCGCCAGGGCCGGGTCGGCTGGCGTCGTGGCCACCCTCGTTCTCTGGAACCAGGTCGTGGAAGCCGAAGTCATCCAGCGCCGCCTGGGACTTCGGATCCCGATCGTGGAGATCTTCTCGAACGATCCCCGGCTGGCTGATCTCACGAGCTGGATTCCCTCGCCTGACGAGGGCGTGCTCTGATCGCCTCTGGGCGGCGACCCGCTCTCAGGCGTCAGTCCGAAACCGCAGGGGCGGTCCAGTCGTTCCCACGCTGGCCAGAAGCCGGGGGCACCGTATCGCCTCCCGAAGCGTCCCCCCGAGCCGGGCGACGTCCCGTGACCAGTCCGGCTTCTTGGCGCACATAGCGCCCTGAGACATCCTCGAAGCCGGCCTGGAGCAGGATCCTCTGCCACGAATCCAGGGAGATGGGGCGCTCTTGGATCCGAAGGATCAGGCGACCGGCGTTCTTCGCGATCCTCCACCACCCGCCCGGTCCCTTCTTGGCCAAGATCCGCAACTTCGACGCGAAGATCGCACGGTCTTCCTTGCTCCCGCCCCTCCCGAACATCATGTCGGCAATCACGATCCGACCACCGGGGCGGATCCACGTGTACGCCTGTTCTACGACCCGGGCCTTGTCGGGGTCCCTCAGGTGGTGGAGGGCGTAGCTCGAGACCACGGCATCGGTGGACATTGCCGGCAACGCCAGGCGCTCGATGGGCTCGACCATGCCGGTCACGCCTTCGATGCCCCGTTCCGAAGCCAGCTCATCGAGACGGCGGACCATGCCGGCACTCACGTCCACGGCCAGGACCCGCGCCCCTTCGCTGGCGACCTCGAGGGTGATGGCTCCGGTGCCGCATCCCAGATCGACCACGTGCTCGCCGGGCCGCACGGCCACTGCCTCCACGACCGCCTGGGTGACCCGCTCGAGCCCGACCGAACCGTGTGAGGACCAGCTCTCGACCCTCGAAGACCACACCCGGCGTTGTCTCCGGAACGTCAGCCCGCTCCCGGTGCGGCTGGTCCCAGACACGAGCGAGGTGGCGTCCCTTGCGTCGGAAGCAACGGTAGCGTCGACGGTGGCGGTAGGGTCGGGAGCGAGGGGTTCGGAAGTGGTCACCGTTCGATTGTCCCCATGTCACGTGACGCGGGAATGAAACGCCACCCCATGATCCTGAGGACTTCTCAGTAATCGGTTCAGGAACCGACGTGTCCCCAGGAGCGCCCAGAGGCAAGCTGAGAAGACGATGAGCAACGGACCAGTCCGGCGTTCCACCGCTAGCGGCGATCAGACCCCGAGCCTCCCCCGGAGAAGGGCCCCGAGCCCCCCCCGGAGAAGGGTGAGGAGGGGCCCTCGTCGGCGGGCGGTCGTCCTGATCGGCGCGCTCGTGGTCCTCGTTGGAGGCGGGGCGGCACTGTACCTGGGGCCGCTCGGCCCCGGCACGGGCGGTCGGGGCACCGGTGACCCAGGTCCGCCGACCAGCACCGGCTCCAGCACGACGCCCACTACGACGCCGGGCTCGTCCTCGACCACGGTGCCGACACCGACGTCGGCGATCGGCCTGGCCGGGAGCTTCTCGGTGAAGGAGGTGTCGTTCACATTCGTCGATACCTCGCGGTTCGCAGACGTCGGCGGACACGACGTGCCACGTTCACTCCCCACGCTCGTCCGCTATCCCTCCGGCCCAGCCACGACCCAGGCCACGACCCAGTCCTCGACCCCAGCGGCTGTCACGACCGGTACCGGCTCCCACCCCGCCAACTACCCGCTGGTGGTCTTCGCCCCCGGATACCTCCAGTGCCGTTCGGCCTACGCACCCCTCCTCCAGTACTGGGCCAGTGCCGGGTACGTGGTGGCCGCCGTGCAGTTCCCGCTCACGAGCTGCCACGAGCCGACAGGGGCCACAGAGAACGACATCGTGAACCAACCCGGTGACGTGTCCTTCGTGATCACCCAACTCCTGGCCGCCAGCAGCTCAGGGCAGGGTCCGCTGGCCCACCTCATCGACCCGGACCGGGTCGCGGTGGCCGGGCACTCCGACGGAGCGGACACGGTCGCCGCTGTAGCGGCCAACGGGTGCTGCGCCGACCCGCGAGTGCGGGCCACCGTGGTGCTGGCCGGTGCCGAGCTGGCCAGCATGGGTGGTGCGTACTTCGCCTCGCCCACCCAGCCGATGCTGTTCGTCCAGGGGACCGCCGACACCGTCAACGTGCCTTCGGACAGCCTGACCCTCTACAACCAGGACACCACCGGGATCCGCGACTATCTCCAGCTCGACGGAGCCACACACTTCTACCCCTACGAGGGTGGGGACCCGCCGGAGCCCACCGTGGCCGCGGTCACCCTGGACTTCTTGAACCTCTACGTCATGGGGCAGGCGAGTGCGGGCACAAGTATGCAGCATGCCGGAAACGTGCCGGGGGTCGCATCCCTGGTCGGTGGCGGTGTGGAGCCGCCGGTGGTGTCCACAGCGGCCGGCTGACCGGGGGCCAGGTCACGGTGGACCGGTAGGATCGGCGGGATGGAGAGCGGCTACCACCCCCCGGTGGAGGAGTACCTCGAAGCCGTGCACTCCCTGCTCGAGGAGGGGACGCCGGTAATCCAGGCCAGGATCGCCGAGCGCCTGGGGCTCTCGGCCCCCTCGGTCTCCGAGATGCTGGACCGCCTGGAGTCCGACGGGTACCTCCAGCGCGACGGTCGGGTGGTCGTGCTCACGCCGAAGGGCTCGGCGGTGGCCATGAAGGTGGTCCGCAAGCACCGGCTGGCCGAGCGCCTCTTGGTGGATGTGATCGGGCTGGAGTGGCACAAGGTCCACCGAGAGGCTGGTCGCTGGGAGCACGTCATCTCCGACGACGTGGAAGCCCGCCTGGTCGTGCTCCTCGGGGATCCCAGTACCTGCCCGCACGGGAACCCGATCCCCGGTTCGGGGTCACCCACCTCGACCGCGGGGCAGGTGCCGCTGGCCGACGCCACCGCCGGCTCGACGGTGCGCCTGGAGCGCATCAGCGAGCAGGTCGAGCTGGACATGACCGCCCTCGCCTACCTGGACGAGCACGGCTTCACGCCTGGGGCCACGGCGTTCGTGTCACAGAAGGGGCCCGACGGGACGCTTCTGTTGGAGCTGGACGACTCCACCGTGGCATTCGGCCCGGATCTGTGCGCCCGCCTCTACGTGGTGGCCGCCTGAGCCCTGGGCGGGCGGCACGGGCGGGGCGACGCAGGCGGGGCGGGCGGCACGGGCGGGGCGTGCGGTGAGGCTCGGCGCGTCAGGGTGCGGCAGGGCGCAGCGCCGCTCGCCTACGATCAGGACGGCCATGCCAATCGCAAAAGCTGTGTCGGTCGCAGCGGCTGGAACGGTCACGTCGTTCGCAGCGGGTGCATCGTCCGCAGCACCGCACGTAGCCCACTACGGCAGGCAGCACACCACGACAGGCAGCACGAAGCGCCGGGGGAGAGAGGTATGGGAGTAGGGGAGGAGCGCAGGGCGCGCCGGATACACACCGTGGACGACGCCCGCCGCTTGGCCCGCCGCCGGGTCCCGGCGATGGTCTTCGACTACATCGACGGCGGGGCCGAGTCCGAGCGCACCATGCGGGCGAACGTTGAGGCGCTGGCCGCGGTCGAGTTCGTGCCCCGGATGGCGGTCACCGCCGGTACGCCGGGTCCCGATCTCACCACCACCGTCTTGGGGACGCCCCTGGCCCTGCCGGTGATCCTGGCCCCGGTCGGCTTCACCCGGAGCATGGACCCGGCGGGTGACGTCGCCGGCGCCCGTGCGGCGGCAGCTGCGGGGACGGTGTTCACCCTGAGCACGATGTCGGGACACCCGATGGAAGAAGTGGTCGCCGCCTACCGTGACCGGGCCGTCTCCGCCGACCGGGCCGGTGCCGAGGGGAGGGGGGGTGCCTGGTTCCAGCTCTACGCCCTGGGCGGGCGAAGGGGTGCCGAGCAGCTCGTCGAACGGGCCCAGGAGGCCGGTTACTCCACCCTGGTGGTCACGGTGGACACCCAGATCGTCGGGAGCCGGGAACGGGACCTGCGCCACGGGGCGTCGATCCCGATACGCCTGGATCCTCGCACCATGGTCCGGTTCGCACCGAAGGTGGTGGCCCATCCCCGATGGCTGTTCGACGCCGCTCGGGACCGGTTCCACTTCGAGATCGTCCACGCCTCGTCGCTGGGAGGTCCCGACCAGCCGCTCTCGGCCGACGACGCTCTCATCCAGTGGGTCCTGTCGCCGGTCACGTGGGACGACTTCGAGTGGATCCGCCGGCGTTGGAAAGGTCCCGTCGTGGCCAAGGGAGTGCTCACCGGGGCCGACGCCCGTCGGGCCCTCGACAGTGGTGCGGAGGCGGTGGTGGTGTCGAACCACGGTGGTCGCCAGCTCGACGGCGCCCCGGCCACCATGCCGGCGCTGGTCGAAGTGGTCGACGCCATCGGGGACCGGGCCGAGGTGCTGGTGGACGGCGGGATCCGGCGGGGTTCCGACGTGGTACGGGCGCTGGCCCTGGGGGCCCGGGCGGTCATGGTGGGCCGCCCGTGGGTCTACGGGCTGGCGGCGGCCGGGGAACCCGGGGTGAGCCGGGTGCTGTCCGTCCTGCGGACCGGGATCGACCGGACGTTGCGCCTGATGGGCAGCCCGTCGGTCCAGGCACTGGACCGGAGCTGGGTCCGCGTGCCCGATGGTCGATGAGCTCGAAGGCGCCACCGCACCGGCGCTGAACGGCGCCACCGTCACCGGGGGCGGTCCTGTCGCCAAGGTCCTCTCGGCGTGGCCGATGTGGGTCCTCGGCCTCGTGGCCATGATCGACAGCGTCGACCAGTACATCGTCCGGGGATCGGCGCCCCAGCTCCGGACGGCGTTCCACGTGGGCAACATCGCCATCGCCGTGCTGTTCTCGGCGTTCATCTTGGTGAACGGGGTGGTGACCGTCCCCGCCGGCTACATGGGAGACCGGTGGAATCGCACCAGGGCCATGGCCATCACCATCGCCCTGTGGTCGCTGATCAGTGCCGCCGGCGGGGTGGTGCCGTCGTCGGCCTTCGCCGCCCTCGTGGTGGTGCGCGGGATGCTCGGGTTCGGCCAGGCGATCACCGACCCGTCGGGGTCCAGTCTCCTGGCCGACTACTACGGCATCGAGCGCCGCGGCCGGGCATTCTCCGTCCAACAGTGCCTTACCTTCGTCGGGCTGGGTGTAGGACTCGAGCTTGGGTCCCTCGTGGCCACACACCTGTCCCACTTCGATCCGGCCGGATGGAGGCTGGCGTTCTTCATCTCGGCCATCCCCGGTTTGCTCATCGCCGCGTTGGTGTGGTGGCTCCCCGAGCCCCGGCGGGGATCGGCCGACCGAGCGCACGTCACCCGCTCCCGGGGGGTCGAGCTGGAGCGGGGCTCGACGGGGGACGGGGAGTCGCTGTTCCCCGAAGGCCTGGGATCGTTTTTCGTCTCGATGGTGCGGGGTCTCGGGGCCGACGTTCGGACCATCCTTCGCATCCCCACGATGCGCTACGCCCTCATCGGCGTGTCGGCCATCTTGTTCACCGTTACGGCGGTGGCGTCGTGGATGCCGCAGTTCTACGAGGACCAGCTCCGCTTGACCCAGACGTCGGCCACCACGGCGTTCGGTGGGCTCGTGATCCTGGCCGGGATCCCCGGCACCATCGTGGGAGGGCGTTTCGCCGACCGGTGGGTCAACCGGTTCCTCGGCGCCCGGGTGGTGATCCCCGGCGTCTGCCTCCTGATCAGCGCCAGTCTGTTCATCGTCTCGTTCCTCCCCATGCCCTTCGCCGGGGTCTACGCCGCGCAGCTTCTCGGGTTCTTCGCCGCCACCTTCGCCATCCCTGCGCTCAGGGCCGGACTGTCGGACTCGGTGCCGGCCCATCTCCGGGGCACGGGGTTCGCGGCGTTCAACTTGGCGTCGGTGGTGTTCGGAGCCGCGGCCGCTCCGCTCGTGACGTCGTTCGTCGCCAGCCGGTTCGACAACAACTTCCGCACGGCGTTCCTGATCGTGATGCCACTGGCCTACGTCGGGTCGTACTTCTTGCTGCGCGCCCGACGCCACATCGAGGCCGACACGGCCAAGATCTTCGAGGCTGTGGTCGAGGCCATGTCCGCCGAGCAGGCGGCGTCCCGTGGCGTCATCGAAGGCATCGGGAGCGGCGACGACTCCGGCGGTGGCCAACCTGAGTAGGGAGGAATTGGTGGGCCGCCCGACGACCCCCGGAGTCGGAGCGGCGTGCCTACACCGGTTCGATCCGGGACCGGACGTTCCAACGGCGGAGCGCACGGACGGCCTGGCGGGCTCGGTCCTGGGCCAGGACCGCGGCGACCGCCTCCCCGGTGGTGTGGACCTTCAGGGCCAGGGCCGCCGCCTCGTCGGGCGTGTACCCGAACAGGGTGACGCACGCTCCCTCCACCTCGGCGAACGTGGTGACGTTACTGTCGAGGATCACCACCGCGTAGAGGTCGTCGAACACCTCCCCCACCTGTTCGGCGATGCGGTCCTGCTCTCTCACGTCAGGCATGGTGGTCGCTGGCACCTGAGGCGCTCCTCGTGTGTCGGTCCCCTAACCGGTAGCGTACCGTCCGGGCATCGGCCGGCCGGACCGGCCGGACCGGCCGGACCGGCCGGACCGGCCGGACCCTACTGGAGGGCCACGGCGAGGTGAAGGGGTGAGATGAGCGACTTCGAGCTCGAGCACGTGGAGATCCACGGGCACCGCGTCGGGTACCGTCACGCCGGCCAGGGGCCGGCTCTGGTCCTGCTCCACGGGATCGCCGGAAGCTCAGATGCATGGCGTGAGGTGATGCCCGAGCTGGCTCGCCGGTTCGAGGTCGTGGCGCCGGACTTCATGGGGCACGGCGACTCGGCGCAGCCGTTGGGGGACTACTCCCTCGGGGCCCACGCCAGTGGCGTGCGGGACCTCATGGGGGTGCTCGGGATCCCTGCGGCCACCATCGTCGGGCAGTCCTTCGGCGGGGGTGTCGCTCTCCAGCTCGCGTACCAGCACCCCGAGTGCTGCCAGCGCCTCGTCCTCGTCGACAGCGGCGGCCTGGGCCGGGAGGTGAGCTGGCTCCTGCGGCTCTTCGCCCTTCCGGGAGCCGACGTGGTGATGCCGGTCCTGTTCCCCGGGTTCGTCCGGGACGCCGGTGACGCCGTGTCGGGCTTCCTGTCGCGCTTCGGCCTCCGGTCGGCCAGGGCCGAGGAGATGTGGCGGTCCTACTCGTCGTTGAGCCGACCGGACCACCGGTACGCCTTCGTTCGGACCCTGCGGTCGGTGATCGATCCGGGTGGCCAGGCCGTGAGCGCGTTGGACCGGCTGTACCTGGCAGCCAACGTGCCCACGCTGATCGTCTGGGGCGACCGCGACCAGATCATCCCGGTGGCCCACGCCCATGCTGCCCACCGAGCCATCCCGGGGAGCCGCCTCGTGGTCATGGAGGGTGTCGGGCACTTCCCCCACGTCGAGGCGCCGGGGCGTTTCGTCGAGGTCGTTAGCGAGTTCATGGTGACCACGCCGGCGGCGCACGCCACGGGCGAGCAGCTTCGGGCTCTCGTGGCCCAGCGGCAGCGGGAAGCGTCCTGACCACCTTGGCCTACCAAGCTCTCGCCCGGGCCATAGGCCCCGAGTAGGCGGCGGTGGTCTACATCTTCGCCATCGCCGCGGCGATGGTCAGTGCCACTGCCGGCGTGACCCAACGTCTGGGCCTCGAGACCGCGCCGGCCGAATCGGCAATGCGGATCGGCCTGCTGACCCACGCCGTGCGCCGACGTGTCTGGCTGGTCGGGTTCGTCCTCCTCTTGGGCCAGTTCGTGCTCCAGGCCACCGCTCTGCGGTTCGGCCAGATCAGCGTGGTCCAACCCCTGCTCACCTTGGACCTCCTCTTCGTCGTGGCCATCCTGGCCACGGTGTTCCACCGACGCCTCGGCTGGAGGGAGTGCGTGGGTGCGGCCACGATCGTCGCCGGCCTGGCCGGGTTCCTGGCCCTGGCCGCGCCGTCGGTGGGCCGGGGGCTGCCGAGCAGTGGTGCGTGGGGGGCGGTCACGGCGGTGGCCGTGGTCGTGGCCGCCGTGCTGGTCGTCACCACCCGGTGGGGACCCCGTTGGTGGAAGGCTGCCGCCTTCGGCTCGGCAGCGGCGGTCCTGTTCGCCTACAACGCCGCACTCACCAAGGCCACCACCACCCTGATCACCCGGGGCTGGAGCCACGTGTTCGTGAACTGGGAGCCCTACGCCATCGGCGTCACCGGGTTGGCCGGCTTCTTCCTCCTCCAGAACGCGCTGCACGCCGGACCCATCGCTGCATCCAGGGCCTCGATGGTCGTGGTCAACCCCCTCGCCAGTATCGTCATCGGCAGCACCGTGTTCGCCGAGCACCTTCGCGACGGTGGGTGGTACGTGGCGGCCGAGTCGGTGGCGCTGGTGGTCCTCTGCGCCGGCGCCCTCCTCCTCGCCCAGTCACCTCTGGTGTCGGCGGCCACCATCGACGGCGAGCACAGCGAGCGGCTGGGCGCCGCGACTGCTTAGAGGCCGCACGCGTACCGGCTGCTCCACGGCGACCACCCATACGTGTTGTACAGCTGGAGGGCCAAGGCATCCTGGACCGCCGCCGACGCCTGGTAGGGCCAACCGGAGTACCCGTAAGAGCTCCAGGTGATCTCGAGGATCCCGTAGGCGCCGGACGGCCGTGTCGGGGAGTGGTACACGTCGCCGGACTCTTGGACCCGGATGCACTGCCAGTCGGCGGTGTTCGTACTGGTGGCGTCCGTGGGTGGTGTCGGCGCCACCGGGGCCGGTGGCGGGGTGGCGACCGGCGGCGGGGCCAGCGGGACGGTGCGGACCATCTTGCGCCACAGAGCCCTCCCGACAGCTGATCGGAATTCTCTGGTGTCCGATGGCACCTTGGAGACGATCGCCGGGTAGAGCACCGGTACGTCCACTGCGGGTACGGTGGCGGTGAGGTCGGTGGTCTTCCCGGCCTGCTGACTTCGGGCCGGCGTCTGGGCGCCGGCCGGTTGAGTGTTGAACGACGTGATCATGAACGAGACGGTCGAAGCCGTCGCGAGTGCAATGCGGATCCGCACGGCACCTCCCTTCGTCGGGCGCACGCGGCGCCTCCCTCTGCTTGGTGTTGGCGGGCTCCGGCCATCGCATTCGCGCCCCGGACGGAGAGCGGAAAGGCTTCCTCCGTCCTGGCTTCACGCCGTAGGGTGTGCGGCCGGTTGTGTGTTCGCCCAGGGGTTCGTCGCTGGTGGGGCCTCCTTCAGCACGGGTTCGTGATGGCAGGCTTCGATCGCCTGCTCTCGCGTGACACCAGGTGGCGATCTTCTCGCCGCCGATCCTTGCGCACCGGTGGCGATCGCTCGCCATGCACATCGGTGCGCGTCCCACCCGCTGCTCGGGCGGTGACCGGGATGCGTGTCGGAGGGAACGATAGCGGGTCCTCAACGTCCTGGCGCGGATGGTCCAGTCTCGCGACGCCTGGCGCCAGGGGCTTGGGTGGAGGATCTCCCAGTTCAGAAGGCTTTCTGGAAATTTCTGCCGGTGACCGCCCCAGGGGCTGATTGCAACGGGGTTGCAACCTCCATTCGGTGCGAGTCGCCGGCCAGGCACTCCTTGCCTGCCTCCGGAGCTGACGGCTAAATTTAGCCTCCCCTGGTTGGGGGCACTCGATCCAGGGGAGCGAAGCACATGGACAGCGGCACGCAACTCTTTTCGGCTTCACGACGTGTCGGGCGCGTTCCGTGGCGACGGGTCTCCGCCCTGTTCGTCCTGCCGCTTCTCGCTTCAGTTGTCGGGGTGGGTGTCACGACCGTGTCGGCCCCGAATGCCGGAGCGAGCACACTCCCCAAGCTTGCCTGGACCCAGCAGCACCCCACCGGCACAACCCCCCCTGTTCGCTACGGCGCCTCGATGGCCTACGACCCGGCAAATGGCACCATGGTCCTCTTCGGTGGCCTCGGCA
>JAJYWF010000135.1 GCA_021791635.1 Actinomycetes bacterium | reverse complement strand
AATACCGTTCAGTTAGGGGCTCGGTGCTCCTGGGATACTGGCCCGAGGTGGGCCAGTCGGTTGCGGCCACGACCGGTGACGTGCCCGCTTCACGTGCCACTTGACGTACTTCCGTTTGACGACCCTCGGGTTGCTGCGATGGCGACGGGCCGGATTGAGCCTCCGTGTGAGCAACGTGATGGCGTAGCGCCAGCCATGGTCAGTGGCCTGAGGGGGAAAAATCGCGCGCCGCTGGGATTGAGCGGCGAGCGATGCGGAGGGCGGCGACGAAGCTGACCCTGTCGGGGTCAGCCCCCACCTGGTCGGCCGCCTCCCACATCAGGGTGCGGATGGCGTAGTGGCAGCAGAGATGTCCCCAGATCTCTTGGAGCACGAGGTCCGGCGACTTCGATCGCAGCACGGTGCGAGGACCGCGCTGGTGGGTCTTCAGTTCGTCGAAAGCACTCTCGATTTCCCAGCGCTGGCTGTAGGCGGCAGCAAGGTCGAGGGCGGAGACGTCGTCGGGATCGAGGATGGTGGTGAAGAGCCGGTAGGGCTCGTCGTTGCGACGGCCATCGTCGATCCGGTAGTCGATGACCCGGATGGTCAACGGCGTTGCCTTGCGACCAGCATTGCCCGACGGTCGCAGTTCGGCGAGCCACGAGCCGTCAGCCAGGGTCTCGATCGGGCGAGGTTTCATGTTCCCCATGGCCCGCCACGCCAGATCGGCACCGGTGGCAACGGCCCGTGACCACAGGGGAAACCCACAGAATCCACGGTCGGCCAGCAACAGCATTCCCGGCGTCAACCGGTCGATCACCTCACCCGCCATCGCGTTCTCCCCTGTCGCGTACTTCCCGACGGCGGCATCGAAGATGGCGTGGGTCCCGCACTCGGCCACCGCCACGACCCGGGCCTGGGGGAAGGCGGCCTGCTCGCCCTTGTTGACACCAGGCCGACCGAAGTGGGCCGAGTTCTCGGGAGTGTCGGCAACGTCCAGACACGTCCCGTCGATGGCCACCAGCCGACGTCCCCCCAACCACGCTCCCGGTGTCCCTGCTCCGGCCAACGGTGTCGCCACTCGGGAGAACAGCTTCTGGAGCGGTTCGGATCCCAACCGTGAGCGGGCCTGGAAGATCGCCGACTTCGAGGGCAGGGCGATCGGCTCCTCCCCCGATGTCCACGCCAGGCCGTCGGTCAGCAGTCCCAGCACGTCCTCATAGGAACCTTCAGAGTGCAGCGCCATCCCGATGGAGAAGTACGCCATGGCACGGGCCGGTAGCGCCCGATTCCGCAGCTCGGTCCGTCCGCAACCGGCGACCACCTCATCGACCAGCATCGGTGGGAACGTGCGGGTCAGCACCCCGACCGAGACCAGGTCGGACAGTCGCCGATCCGAATCAGGCTTCCTCCAACCTCCGCGGGGCACATGAGGAAACTACACCAATGTTGCTTAACTGAACGGTATTGGGGCTAGATGGACATGCCCGCCGCACGCTTCGACCACGTCGGCGGCCCAGTAGTGAGTGTCGGGCCGGAGCGCGGTGCCACCTTTCGGATGGCCCGTCTCTCCGGCCCGCACTCCCGAACCGGACGTGCGAGTTCCCCCGCATCCGGCTCTCCACGAGCTCGTGCCGCTCGGCTATGCAGCCCTGCCGTCTGACCGTGACCACGGCGTGGCGATCTTCGTTCCCCGGTAGTAGTACCTGGTGATCGGCACCGTCGCCGGGTTGAAGAGCGTCGCCTCGCCGTCCGTCGGCCGCCACCTCGGAAGGTGGTGACGACGGAGCCACTTCCACGAGGAACGAGGGTGCTTGTGGCGGAGCCAGTTGACCACCCGCCGCCAACTCCAGGCGTTCAGGTAGCTGAAGGTCCTCGCCGACACGCCGTGCCGGAAGTAGTTGGTCCATCCCCGCAGCACCGGGTTCACCCGGGACAGCAGGTTGGCCAGGGTCTGGTTCGTGTTGCCCTGCGTGAGCGCACGCACCTTCGCCTTGACCGCCTGGAGGGCGGTCTTCGACGGATAGGTGTAGACCGTGCGCCTCATCGAGCCCTCCTGACGCCTCCGCTGGATGTGGAAGCCGAGGAAGTCGAAACCCTCGTCGATGTGGGTGACCAGCGTCTTTTCCTCCGAGAGGCGAAGCCCCATCGAAGCGATGACCGCTGCGACCTCTTCCCGCAGCGCCTCGACGTGCTCTCGGGTTCCCGTCAACATGACGACGAAGTCGTCGGCGTATCGCACGAGGCGATAGTTGGCGAGGCCCTTCGCACGGCGTCGACTGCGGCCGTATTGGCCGCCCCACGACTCCCACTGCCCCATGAAGTGCTCGTCGAGCACCGACAGGGCGATGTTCGCCAGGAGCGGGGAGAGGATGCCACCTTGGGGCGTGCCGGTGACGGTGTTCCGCATCACCTGGTCCTCACCGAGGACGCCGGCTTTGAGGAAGGCCTTCACGAGCGCCAGGACACGCTTGTCCCCGATCCGTCTGCGCACCCGGTCCATGAGGGCCGTGTGCGAGATCTCGTCGAAGCACGATTTGATGTCTCCTTCCAGCGCCCACTCGTAATGGTGGGTGGCGTAGAAGAAGATCTCCTCGATGGCGTCCTGTGCCCTTCTCTTCGGGCGGAAGCCGTAGGAACACGGCTCGAAGTCCGCCTCGAAGATCGGCTCGAGGACCAGCTTCAAGCTGGCCTGGACACAGCGATCCCGAGCAGTCGGGATGCCGAGTCCACGAAGCTTCCCCCCCTTCTTCGGGATGAGCTTCTCTCGCACGGGCATGGGGGCGAACCGCCGTGCCTTGAGGTCCTCTCGCAGCATCGGCAGCAGCGTGTCCCTGCCGAAGAGGATGGAGCGGGGTGCCACTCCGTCCACACCGGCTGACCGTGCGCCTCGATTGCCCCGCACTCGATCCCACGCCACCATGAGGAACGCAGGATCGCAGACGAGGTTGAACAGGTCGTCGAACCGACGATCAGGGTCGTCGGTAGCCCATTGGTGCAGCTTCGTCTGGATCTGCAGTACCCGGTCCTCTGCCTCGATGAGGTCGAGGTCCGATGCGTCGGTGTTCACCGTCGTCCTCCTGCTCTTCCAGTCCAACTACTGCAAGCTCGCTGGGTCCCTTCGCCATGTAGCCGGCTTTCCCGGCCTCGGACTACTACGGACCCTCCGCCCCGTCTCCTCGTCATCAGCAGACGACGTGCCTTGCCTGCTGCCGATCTGGCTGATCGGCAGGTTGGCGAAGCGCAGGCGGTTAAAAAGTTCATCACAGCCCGGTCCACGGGAACGGTGC
>JAJYWF010000134.1 GCA_021791635.1 Actinomycetes bacterium | reverse complement strand
TCGGGTCCCGGGGTCCCCGAGATGGTGGCCGTGCCCCCGCCGTTTGTCGTGAAGTGGAGGCCTTTGGGCAGTGTGCCGATCTCACTGAGGGAGGGGGCGGGGTACCCCGATGAGGTGACCACAAAGGTGCCCGACGTGTTGGGAGCGAACGACGCGGCGTCGCCGCTGGTGATCGCCGGCGCCTGCTCCACGACGAGAGTGAAGGGCTGGATCAAGGTGCCCACTGTGTTGTGCGCCGTGAAATCGATGGGGTAGGTGCCGCTGGTGCCAGCTTGCGGGGTGCCTTTGAGGTAGATCGATGTGCTCGAGAGCGCGGCGACGACGGTGACACCTGTGGGAAGGGGCCCTGTCTCGGTAACGGTGGCCGGCGGGAAGGCTGTGGTGGTCACCCCGAAGGTAAATGGTCTTGTGACCAGGACCGTGGTCGACGCCGGGCTGGTGAACGTCGGGGAGGTCGGGACATTTGCGGTGTAGGTGATGCTCACCGAACCGGTGCCGGTGCCCAAGGAGTATTGGACCTTGTTCGCCCCGAAAGCGGCGAAGTTGGCACCGGCCGAACCCCCGCCGCCACCCTTGCCACCGACACCACCGGCACCACCGCCGTTGCCCGGGTCGCAGCCACCGCCACCGCCACCGCCCCCGCCACCGGCAGTAAGGGTGCCGGCGCTCCCGCCACCACTACCGGTCATGTTGAATGTCAGATTCGGGAATGAGCAAGAAGACGCGGCGGCTCCACCCGATCCAGTTGTGGAATTGCTAGTCCCCGCCGCTCCGTTTGTGTTGCCGCCGCCACCGCTGTCGCCACTGAACCCGGGGCCACCACCCCCTCCTCCACCGCCACCGGCGACGGCAATCCAGAAGCCCCCTGTCACGTCGTACACCCCGCTCGCGCCGCCACCGCCGCCACCGCCGCCCCCTGTCTCGTCACCGGCCCCGCCGCCGCCACCGGCCAGGATGGGCGCTTGGCTCGAACCACCCCGCCCACCCACGATCACCTCGAGCTTGTTGCCGGCATGGGGCTCGCCTGTGCCCCCGACCGAGATCCCCAAAGACACGGACGACCCTGTGCCCCCGTTCCCCCCCGGTGCCCCTACTGCTCCGGTGCCCCCATTCGCCCCACCGGCCCCGAGTAGGTCGAGTGTGAGGCTGGTGGTGTAGGCGGGCACGGTGAAGTACTGAGCGGTGCCGGAGAAGGTGTACGTGGTCGTGCCGGTGGTGGTGGTCAGCGCGCCTGCCGGTGGCGAAGGAGCTGCGAACACCACTCCCAGGGCACTCAGCACGGCAACCGCGGCTCCTGCCGGCCGGACGAGTGCTCTCACGTCCGGCGAATTTACCACCAAGATGATCAATCCGACGGGTCAGCTCCGGCACTGAGGGTATGTCGGTGACTCTCTGTCCAGCACCTACCTGCCCGGCCGGGTGAACGATCCGTCCAATAGCCTCCCGTTCATGACACCTGAGGCGATGGCCGACCTCGTTCGCCTCCGCCAGGTGCGTGATCGCATCGACCGTGACTATGCCGAGCCCATGGATGTGGCGGGCATGGCCCGGATCGCTCATATGTCGCCCGCGCACTTCTCCCGCACGTTCCGTGCCGCGTACGGCGAGTCCCCGTACTCCTACCTCGCGACCCGACGGATGGAGCGGGCCATGGCCCTCCTCCGCCAAGGCACGTCGGTCACCGAGGCCTGCGTCGCCGTCGGGTGGACCTCGCTCGGGTCCTTCAGCGCGCGCTTCTCGGAGATCGTCGGTGAACCGCCGTCGCGGTACCGCGCCCGTGACCATCGTGAGTTGCGGGCGATCCCCCCGTGCATGATTGCGACGGTGACCCGTCCTCGCCGGGCCGAGTAGGTCAGGCCGGTCAGTTGCGCCGTGCCGGCATCGAGCAGGATCGGAGAAGCGATGGAGGGACCTGCGGCGGTAGGATTCCCTCGTGCCGGTGACGCTCTCCTCGACGTTCATCCCGGTCCACGACCCCGATGCCGCCCTCAGCTTCTACGGTGACGCGCTGGGCCTCGAGGTCCGCACCGACGTGGCGTCAGGAGGGTTTCGGTGGGTCACCGTCGGAGCCCCGGGCCAGGACGTCGACATCGTGCTCTTCCAGCCCCACGGCGGGCGTACCCAGGAGGAAGGCGACGCCCTCCTGGCACTGGTGACCAAGGGCTCCATCCAAGCGGCGATATTCCGTTCGGAAGACCTGGACGCCACCTTCGAGAAGGTCAGGAGCTCGGGGGCCGAAGTCGTACAAGAGCCGACTTCACAGCCCTGGGGTGCTCGGGACTGTGCGTTCCGTGATCCCTCGGGCAACCTGGTCCGTATCGCCCAGGCCTGACCGGCTACGGGCTCAAGCTCCTCGGGGCCGTCGCTCCCGCTGGTGCTCGACCAGGGTCACGAGCTCGTCCATGATCCGATCCAGCTCGAAGTCCTTGGGGGTGTAGACCGCGGCCACTCCCCTCCCCAGAAGGGCTTCGGCATCCTCGGGGGGGATGATCCCACCGACGATCACCGCCGCGTCGACTCCGGCGGCACGGAGGCGGTCAACCACATCGGGCACGAGGTCCATGTGGGAGCCCGACAGGATGGATAGGCCGATGACGTCGACGTCCTCGTCCCGGGCGGCGGCGACGATCTGGGCCGGCGTGAGCCGGATGCCCTGGTAGATCACCTCGAAGCCGGCGTCCCGAGCGGCCACGGCGATCTGCTCGGCCCCGTTGGAGTGGCCATCGAGCCCGGGCTTGGCCACCAGCAGGCGCGGCGGGCTCCCGGTGGCCTCGGCCAGCGCCCGCGTGCGGGCCAGGACCGGTGCCAGCTCCACCGCCCGGTGGCCGGTCCCGCCGGACACGCCCGTGGGCGCCCGGTACTCGCCGAAGACCTGACGCAGTGCGCCGGCCCACTCCCCAGTGGTCCCCCCGGCGTGGGCCAGGGCGATGGTGGGCTCCATGATGTTGGCGTCGGGACCCGGGTCGGAGGCCACCCGGCGCAGCTCGTCGAGGGCCTGGTCGACGGCGGCCTGGTCACGGTCGAGCCGCCAGGCGGCTACGTCGGCCCGGAGCTCGGACTCGACCGCCGGGTCGACTTTGAGGATGGTCGTCGCACCCCCGTCCAGGAGCGGAGACGGCGCAGTCTCGGTGAAGCAGTTCACACCGACCACCTGCTGCTCGCCGGATTCGATCCGCCGTACCCGCTCCGACTGGCTCCGCACCAGGCGGGTCTTCAGCTCTTCGATCGCCTCGAAGGCGCCGCCCAGGGCCAGCACGTCGTCGAGCTCGGC
>JAJYWF010000133.1 GCA_021791635.1 Actinomycetes bacterium | reverse complement strand
GCCGGTAGTCGGCCAGCCAGGCTGGATGACGAGGCGTCCGCCCGAGGGTGGAGTCGTCTCGATCACGAGTCCGGATCGCGCTACGTCTGCGGCTAGACCGGCCAGCTCTTCGAGCCACGCGGCGAGCTTGTCGTCCTCGATTCCCGGATCGATCTCGCCGTCGAAGGTGACCTGTTCGCGTGACTCGATGTAGCGGAGGGTCATCGAGACCCGGCGGCTGAAGGCAAGGTCCTCGCTGGACTGCTGGTCGAGGAGAAAGCCCTTTACCTCGACGAGCATGGCGTCGTCATCTTTCGCGAGCAGCAGGTCGGTACGGCTTCCCCCATTGCCGACGCCGGGTTCGAACGTCACCTCCCAGCCGGCCCGCATGACCAACCCACCGACCTCCAGCTGAAGCAGGCTGTGAGCGAACTGCCCGAGGTCCCGGCGCATGTTTCGCCGGAGGTCAGCGATCCCCGAGACACCCTGCAAGAGACGCAGTCGCGACCCCAGCTCCAATAGGCGCGCGTAGACGTGTGGTACGTCGTTGGTGGGCCACCAGCGCCAGGACATCAACGGCAGCTCCGCTTGGGACCTTCGAGCGCTGTTGGGGAGGAATCGAGCGAGCCAGTCCTCACCGAGGTGCTGCGCGATCGTGTCCACCATGTCACGGACAGCTCGCTTGCCGGCAGAGGTCAGAGCGCTTGTGTGGGCGATCACTGATTCTCGCGTTTCGCAATCAGCGAAAGTCGCGGTCAAGTAGAACCTGTTGCTCTCTCCCCGGTAGTTGTAACTGATCGGAATTCGTGGGTCAAGCATCGGATCGGGTGCGAGCCCGGCCGACGGCGGAACAGCGGTGCTGCGGATGGATCGTTCACTGCGATGATCGTGCGGATGGGACAGGCGAGCTGCAGCCGTCAGCCGGACGTCATGCACCAGTGCAGCCGAGGTGGTCCCCGGTCACGTTCGTCGATGGGCCGAGTAGAGGTTGTGTTGCCGTCTGCTGGTTGCTCACAGCAGCTTCTGGAGGATGACGTTGGTGGCGGCCAGTTCGAATCCTTCGGGGTCGAAGTCCTTGCCGACCCACTCGAGGTACTCGGCGTGCTCCTCGTGGTCAGGGTCCGAGATCGCCCGGAGCAGCTCCGCGTATCCGTAGGAGCCACCACAGTCCTCAGGAGGACACGCTCGCTCGCCGTCCAGGCAGACGGCGAAGAGGAGCTCGGCGGGAACCGTGATGACTTCTTCCACCACCACCTGGTGCTGCCAGTCGTCACCGAAGTCGTACTCGTAACGGAACCGGCGTTGCTTCCCGATAGCCGCACGGACGGTGAACTTGTCCTCGTCCAACTCGCCCTCGGGGAAGTCGTCGAACTGCATCCCGTAGCGCTGCTTGCCGATAGTGAAGCCGTGGAGGTGGGTATCGGTCCACCCCATGGCCACCTGGAAGACGTCGTGCAGCGTGGCGAGGGAGATCCCCGACGGGATGAGCAGCCGTCTCCAGACCGGTGGAGCCACCTCCTCCAGGGTGATCCGCATCCGGAGCACCGTGGGGGCCTGAGACCTCGCCATGCCGGAAGATTACGTGAGCCACAGAGGACGGTCGCCACGACGAGGGCCAAGGCGGAGATCCGAACGGCGCTCATGCCTTGGACGCCTCGGCCAGGGCGGAGTGCTCCCGCATGCGCCACGAGGGCCCCTTGATGTTGAACACCACCGCCTTGTGCATCAGCCGGTCGAGGATGGCGCCGGCCACGACAGGGTCGCCGAACACGTCCCCCCAGGCAGGCAGACCCCTATTGGTCGTCACCAGGGTGGGATGGCCGTTCTCATAGCGGGCGTTGACCACGTGGAAGAACACCCCGGCACCCTCGGTGTCGATGGGAAGCAGTCCCACGTCGTCGACCACCAGGACCGAGGGTGCGGTGAAGGTCCGGAGCTTGGAGGCGAAGTTCCCCTCCCGTCTGGCCTGGACCAGGACCCGAACCATGGCGTCCGCGGTCGAGAAGTAGCCCCGGTAGCCGGCCTCGACCGCCCGGGTGGCGAGTGCGACCGCCAGGTGGGTCTTGCCGCACCCGGGCTGGCCCAAGAACACGATGGGCCGGTTCTCCTCGATGAAGCGCAACGTCGCCAGGTCCTCGACCAGCTTCTTGTCGATGGACGGCTGGAAGTCGTAGTCGAACTCGGCGATGGTGCGCACGTAGGGGAACCGGGCATAGCGCAGCCGGGCGGCCAGGCGACGGTTGGTGGTGGCGGCCACCTGTTCGGCCATCACCGCGGCCAGGTACTCGACGTGGCTCCAGTTCTCGTCCTTGGCCCGGTCGGCGACCGTGGCGAAGCACTCGGTGGCCCGGCCCAGCTGGAGGTAGCCGAGGTCGTTCTTCAACTGTTCGTAGGGGGAGGACGAAGCGAGGGAGGAGGTGGTCATGGTCACGCCATCTCCCCGACGGAGCCGTAGCGGGCGCAAAGATCGGGGGCGTCCACGTCGTAGTCGGCAAAGGGTCGGGCCGGACGGGGAACAAGGGGTCCATCGACCAGGCGAAGCGGCACCTTGGTGCGACCGAGGGCCGCCGCCTCTGCCGCCTGGCGGTGGGCCGGGTCCCACACGTCCTCGTGCGGGGCGGCCACCAGGTGGTGGGTGGCGACCGTCCTTGTGCCCCAGGTGATCTGGAGCACGCCCGAGTCCACCTCCACCTCCACCCGACAGCCGACCACCTGGCCGAGGCACTCGGGCGGGACCGAATAGCGCACGGCGTCCCACTCGATGAGGGGCAGGGCGACATGGACCCGGCGAGGCTCCCGATAGGCGGTGTCGAACCGGTGGGGCGGGAGCGGCCGGAGGAACGGGCGCTCGACATCCAGGCGGTCGACGGGCCTGTCCCCGGTGACCGAGTGCACCCGGCCGTTGACCCGCTTGGCCAACCACACGCCGGCGGTCTCGTTCAGCTCGGCGATGGACGACGGCGGGCCGAGGACAGCCAGCTCCTCCAGGAACGACTCCTCCAGGCCCCGGAAGGGCCGTTCGATCTTTCCCTTGCGCTTGGCGTCCCCGGCCTGGCACGCCTTGATCTCGGTGCCGCAGTGAACGGCGAACTCCAGGGTCGGCGGATGGAGGGTGAACCGCCTCCCCTGCGAGGTCCCGATGGCCCCCATCCGGTCGGTCCGCGACCGGTGGGGCACCCCGCCGAGGTCCTCGAAGTGGCGGGTCAGGCCCTCGAAGGTGTGCTGGCGGTCGACCGAGGTGGTGAACCACCACGTCAGGAATCTCGACCAGCAGGCCACGGCCCCGAAGCACCAGAGGATCTCGCCCAGGCCC
>JAJYWF010000132.1 GCA_021791635.1 Actinomycetes bacterium | reverse complement strand
GCGCACGGGGGGTGACCATCGTCCCCGACGTCGTCGCCAACTCGGCCACCAACTCGTGGTGGTGGTGGACGCTCTTCGGTGACATCGGGCCGACCGCAGACGAGGCGTTCGCCAGGATCGACACGGCGATGAGCGACCTGGTCGGCCGATTGTTCGACCGTTCGGCCGATGACGGCACCACCCTGCGGGCAGCGGCGCATGCCATCGCAGAGGAGAAACACGCCGACCTGGTCGGGCGCTGGGGCCGCCAGCGGCCCGCTGGTCGCCGCTGAGGAGCGCAGCTACAGCGGCGGGATCGTGCTGGACCCGGCGGGAGGCGGGCCACCGCCGACCCACCCCGGGCCACCCCCGACCCACCCCGGGGCGCCGTCGGGGCGCTCAGAGTACGTGTAGCGCGAGCCGAGCTCTCTGGGGTTGAAGAGGTGGTCGGACAGGTACATGCCGGCATAGCCCAGCTCGTCGCAGGCCGTCGTCAACGGCACCACCTGGTCCATGGGAAGGAAGCTGAGGGATTGGTGGAATCGCACGGGGATCCGATCTGGGAAGTGGGTGGGGGCCCGGTGCTCCGACCCGTCGGCTACCGGGCCAGCG
This sequence comes from Actinomycetes bacterium, assembly GCA_021791635.1. Taxonomy (GTDB): domain Bacteria; phylum Actinomycetota; class Acidimicrobiia; order Acidimicrobiales; family RAAP-2; genus JAJYWF01. Next base: position 2,735 of record JAJYWF010000132.1, on the reverse strand, counting down.
GTGCCGACGGCTCGAAGGCGACGGGGAGGTGCTTGGTGCCGTTGATGAAGTTCGACCGCAGGCGCTGGACCTCGCCGTCGAGATGGATGTCGGGGATCCTGGTCAGCAGGCGGTCGAACATCACCTTGATCTCCATCCGGGCCAGGTTGGCGCCGAGGCAGAAGTGGGGACCGCCCCCGCCGAAGGCGATGTGGGGGTTCGGGTCGCGCCCCACGTCGAACAAGTCAGGATTGTCGAACACCGTGTCGTCCCGGTTCGCCGAGATGTGCCAGAACACCACCTTGTCGCCGGCGGAGACCGCCTGGTCGCCGATGAGGCAGTCCTGGGTGGCGGTTCGGCGGAAGTGCATGACCGGGGTGACGTAGCGCAGCATCTCCTCCACGGCGGTGGGCAGTAGTGAGCGGTCCCCCAGAAGGCGGTGCCACTGGTCGGGGTGCTCGAAGAACGCCGTCATGGCCCCGGACATCAGGTTCCTGGTGGTCTCGTTCCCGGCGACGATGAGCAGGAGAAAGAACAGATCGATCTCCAGCTGGTCCAGTCTCTCCCCTTCCACTTCAGCTTCGAGGAGGGCAGACACCACGTCGGCGCCGGGCGAGGCCCTCTTGGTCGAGGAGAGCTCGTCGGCGTAGGCGTAGACGGCCATCGCCGCCTCGGCGGCGGCCGTCTCGCTGACCTGGTACTCGGGGTCCTCGCTCCCGATCATCCGGTTGGACCAGTCGAACACCATTCGACGGTCCTCGACGGGGATCCCGAGGATCTCGGCGATCACGAGCAGGGGAAGCTCGGCGGCGATCTCCTCGACGAAGTCCGCCGATCCGCGTTCGCAGACGGCGTCGATGATGGCGTCGGCGTAGCCGACGATCCCGGCCTCGAGGTCTCGGACCATCTTGGGGGTGAAGCCTCGGTTCACCAGCCGCCGGTAGCGGGTGTGCATGGTGGGGTCCATGTTCAGCATCATGAGGCGCTGCTGCTCGAGCGCTTCGGGCTCCATGTCGTGGAAGAGGGCGCCCCCCCGGTAGGAGGAGAACCGTTCCCAGTCCCGGTTCACGGCCACGCAGTCCTGGTAGCCGGTCACGCACCAGAACCCGTCCGACGTGCTCGTACCGGGGTGCCACCACACCGGAGCGTTACGCCGCAGCTCGGAGAACCACTCGTGAGGGACGTGGTCGACGAACTTCCGGCTGTCGGCGAGGTCGATCTCACCGAGCTCCACGTCGTGACCGAGCCCCACGTCGCCCTCCTCGCCCATGACACCTCCGGCCGAGCGCCGCAGGCGGAATTTCTAGAACATGTGTCAGGAATCATAGGCCGGTCCCGGCCATGCGGCCAGCGTCCCGGCGACGAGAACGTGTTACAGTTCTGCGCTGAGCCGGCCTGGACCCGCCGGGACCGGTCAGGGAGCCCCGAGGAGCCGTCCGCGAATGTTCCTTGAAGAGACCCAGGCGGAACGGCGCCTGCGCCAGGAGCTGCGCGCCTACTACGCCGCGCTCCTCACCGACGATGTCCGGGCCGGCCTTTCCGATGGAGGCGAAGGCGGCGACCTGTGGCGGCAGGTGGTCCAGACCACGGCCCGCGACGGGTGGTTGGGCATCGGTTGGCCCCAGGAGTACGGGGGCCAGGGGCGGCCGGCGACTGACCAGTTCATCTTCTTCGACGAGACCCGCCGGGCCGGTGCGCCGTTCCCCTTCGTGACCGTGAACACCGTGGGCCCCACCATCATGCGCTACGGAAGCGATGAGCAGAAGCAGCGCTTCTTGCCGAGCATCCTGGCCGGTGAGTGCAACTTCGCCATCGGCTACACCGAGCCCCAGGCCGGTACCGACCTGGCGTCGCTTCGCACCCGCGCTGTACGCGACGGGGACGAGTACGTCGTGAACGGTTCGAAGGTCTTCACCAGCGGAGCGGACATGGCCGACTACATCTGGCTCGCGGTGCGCACCGATCCCGACGCACCCAAGCACCGGGGGATCTCGATCCTCTGCGTCCCCACTTCGTCGCCGGGGTTCGAGTGGAGCATCATCGACACCGTCGGTGGGTTGACCACCACGTCCACCTACTACCACGACGTCCGGGTCCCGGTGGCCAATCGCGTGGGTGCCGAGAACGAGGGCTGGCGCATGATCACCGCGCAGCTGAACCACGAGAGGGTCGGACTGGCGGCGTGGAGCGGCCTCTCGTCGAGGCTCCTCGACGACGTGGCGGCATGGGCGGCCGTTGCCCGGACCGACGACGGACGCCGCCTCATCGACCAGCCGTGGGTGCAGCTCGACCTGGCCCGAGTGGCTGCCGACGTCGAAGCGGTGCGCCTTCTCAACTGGCGGATGGTGGCCTCGGTGGCCAACGAGACTCTCACCGGGGCCGAGTCCTCGTCGGTCAAAGTTTTCGGGACCGAGCGGACGGTCGAGGCCTGCCGCGTCCTGCTGGGCATCGTCGGAGCGGCGGGTTACATCAGCCCGGGCTCGCCGGGCGCCGCGCTGCGGGGCCGTCTCGAGGCCGCCGGCCGCCAGGCCCAGATCAACACCTTCGGTGGCGGCGTGAACGAAGTCCAGCGGGAGATCGTGGCCATGGCCGGTCTGGGGATGAAGCGGGGGTCCAGGTGACGACGGTGTGGCCCGATCATTCGGCCGAGCTCGAGTCGCTCGTGGGGTCACCCACCGGAGCCCCCAGCATCGCCCCGGACCCGGTGAATGCGCCGATGATCCGTCACTGGGTCGAGGCGATGGGGGACCGCGACC
>JAJYWF010000050.1 GCA_021791635.1 Actinomycetes bacterium | reverse complement strand
CACCGAAAATGTAGGTGCGTCCGAGTGCCACGGATGACTGGACCGATGGTAGATCAGCTCTGGACTATCACCTCCCCTCCCACGAGGTCGGCGACGACTCTCGCCCGATGGCGCTGAGACGTCCGTGGGTCGATCCCGTCCTTTACCTGAGAGCGCGACCACCTGACGGCAGAGTCGAACTGGTCGTTTGCCCATCGGCGCTCCTCCTCCCACATCGGGTCGTCCGGGCGGTCGAGAGGAACGGCACGCCCGGTGACCTCCCGACCCGAGGAGCCGATGACACGAAACCTGGGCTTGCTCTCGGTCGTGCCGTAGAGCTTGCAGCCGACGTCGCTTCGGAGCGCCTTTTGGTACTTGCGCTTGGGCCCGGTCATCACGCCGCCGCCTTCCGTGCAGCCGGCGGGCGCCGGGGTTCGAACTCGGCCGCGGGCAGCTCCTCGGGCTCGATCGGCCCATCGGTGTCGGTGGAGCAGACCTCTGGCTCGACACCCAGCGCGGCGACGATGGTCGTCGGCGTGAGGCGGCGCGCCTCGTCGTAGGCGTCGACGTCCCGCTCCAAGAAGCGAAGCTGTCGGCCGTGCTGGATCGTTCGCACGGCCTCAAGCCACTCGCGCGTGGCGACGCGCTTGTAGACGGTGTTGGGGTGCTCGCCCCACCGTGCTGCGAGGTCCGCGACGCTGAGGTAGCGGGTGGGTTCGTTGGGTGCAGTCATGCGCAGCACCGTCCGAAGGCCCCGCCGGGGCGCAATGAGCCCCTGTGCCGCCTTGGGAGCCGCTGTGACCTGCGGTTTTTGGCAGGATTTTTGGCAAGTGCCCTGGCGGCACCCCAGTCAGTGCCGGAAATGCCCCTTGACCAGGGAGTTAGAGGAGCAGCCCCAACGGGATTCGAACCCGTGTCTCCACCTTGAGAGGGTGGTGTCCTCGGCCACTAGACGATGGGGCCTCACGCCAGGTCAGCCGACGAGCGGCCCACCTGCCGAGCTCGGGGGGAAGGACTCGAACCCTCAATAACTGGACCAGAACCAGTCGTGTTGCCGATTACACCACCCCCGAATGGGCGAACTTCAAGGCTAGCCGACTGCCGGCCACCGCCGGGGCCGACACGAAAGGATCCGGCTACCCGAGGGCGTGGAGGTTCTGGAACCCGATGACCCGTCCCAGCCCCACCCCCAGGGCCTCCTTCAAGAAGTACGGGATGGTGGCCGTCCCGGTGATCGGCGACGTCTGGGTCGGCGCCGGGAAGGGCGTGAAGCCGAGAGCGCTGGCGATGGCCATCGATCGATCCTCGTGGAACGGGTCAGTGACCACCAAGACGGTGTGCACTCCCCGGGCTCTGAGCTCGGGCGCCAGCTCCGAGAGGTTGCGCCAGCTGTCGTCTCCACCCGCCTCGAGCACGTCCCGTGCCGGCACACCGTGGTCTTCCAGGTACCGGGCGCCGGCTTCGGACTCGGTGTAGACATCACCTTTCTCCTTGCTGCCGGTGACGCCCACGAGGTGTGAGTAACCCTGCTGGAACAGGAGAAGGGCCTGGTCCAGCCGAGCTCGCAGGTCCGGTGAGGGGATCCCGTTGTACTGGGCCGCCCCCATGACCACGATTGCCTGCGCCGGACGTGGATCGTACTGGCGTGACGTCAGCCAGACCTGGACCAGGGTCACTGCGAAGTAGGCGACCAGCCCCACTATGACCACGACCGCGATCTTGAGCGCCCAGCGGAGCGGAGCCAGGAGGAACATCCGCCCAGTCTGCCGGAGCGTCGGTCGCCGGCGGGGTCAGGGTGGACCGGAGCGCTGGTCGCCGACGGGGTCAGGGTGGACCGGAGAGCGCGACCCGCCGCCTGGCGGCTTCCAAGCGACGCACGACCTCGTCGCGCCCCAGGAGCGCGAGCGACTCGAAGAGTGGGGGACCGACGGTCCGGCCGGTCACCGCCACCCTGATGGGGGCCTGGGCCTTGGACAGCTTGCGACCGGTCGTCTCCCCCACCGACTCGGTCGCCGCCCGGATGCGCTCCGGCGCCCAACCGTCCGGCGGCACCGAGCCGTACACCGACACGGCGGCGTCGAGCACGGCGGTGGAGCCCGGGTCACGGGCGATGGCCTTGTCCCAGCTGGCATCGTCGATGTCCGGATCGACCAGGAACAAGAAGTCCACCATTCCGACGACCTCACCGAGGGTGCTCACCCGTTCCTGGACCAGGGGGGCCATGGCCTCGAACACTTCCTCGTCGAAGCGCTCGGCCGGCCACGGCGGCGCCCCGGTACCGGTCCGTTCCGGGCTGGCCACGCCCGCCACGCCCGCCACGCCCGCCACGCCCGCCACGCCGGCCACATCTGCGTCGATCGCCGGGACCCACTCCCCGGGGACCGGCGACACCCAGGGTCGGCATGCGGCCACGAAGTCGGTCACCGGGAGCTCGCGCACGTACTCACCGTTCAGATGGGTCAGCTTGCGGACGTCGAAGAACGCCGGTGCGTGATGGACGTCTTCCAGGCGGAACTCGTCCACGAGCACCTGGACGGGCACCTTCTCCGCGTCGCCGGGCGGGCTCCAACCGAGCAATGCCAAGTAGTTGCAGAAGGCCTCGGGCAAATAGCCCTGATCGCGGTAGGACTCGACGGCCACGGGGTCCCGGCGCTTCGAGAGCTTCTTGCGCTGCTCGTTCACCAGCATCGGCAGGTGGGCGAAGGTCGGCAGTGGCACCGCCGGTCCGACGGCGTCGAGGGACTGCCAGAGCATCACCGCCTTCGGGGTGGTCGGCAGCAGGTCCTCGCCCCGGATGACGTGGGTGATGGCCATGTCGCGGTCGTCGACGACGTTGGCCAGGACGAACAGTGGCTGGCCCGAGGACTTGACCACCACGAAGTCCTCGAGGGACCGGTGGGGGAAGCTGACCTCGCCCCTGATGACGTCTCGAACCACGGTGACCCCGTCGTCGGGCACCCGGAAGCGAAGGGCCCGCGACGTGTCGCCATCGGTCGGCGACAACCCACGCTCCCGGCAGTGGCCGTCGTAGCCCGGGGTGGCGTTCGTGGCGGTCCGTTCCTCGACATCGGCCCGGCTGCAGTCGCAGGCGTAGAGGTAGCCACCGTCCCACAGCGCATCGACGGCCTCACGGTAGAGGTGCGACCGCTCCGACTGCCGGTAGGGCCCCTCGTCGGGAGACATATTGAGCCACGACATGGCCGAGAGGATCCCCTCGACCCACTCCTCCCGGTTGCGCTCGGCGTCGGTGTCCTCGATCCGGAGGATGAACACACCCTCCTGCTGACGGGCGAAGAGCCAATTGAACAGCGCGGTGCGGGCGCTGCCCACATGGAAGTACCCCGTGGGCGAAGGAGCGAAGCGGACCCGGACCGCGGGGCCGACCATGGAGACGCCGCTATTCGTCGTCGACGATGGAGATGGCACCGGTGGGACAGCCGTTCACCGCCTGGCGGAGGCGATCCCGGAGCTGCTCGGGGGGATGCTCGTCGAGCACGTAGAGGAACCCGTCGTCTCGCACCTCGAACACTTCGGGCACGATCCCCATGCACACCGCGTTGCTGGCGCACTCGTCGAAGTCCACGACAACTCTCACCCTTGCCCTCCTCAGTCCGAAACGGTGCTGGCTGCAACCCCCGATGTCGGTGGCAGCATACCGGGCGCCGCCGACGGGTCAGGGCTTGTCGGTTCCCACCACCCACATGGCGAAGAACTGCGACCCTCCACCGTAGGCCTGGGCGAGCGCCCGCCGGGTGCCGTCCACCTGGTGCTCACCGGCCTCACCGCGCACCTGCATTGCCGCCTCGAGGAACCTCAGCATCCCCGACGCTCCGATCGGGTTCGACGAGAGCACCCCGCCCGAGCAGTTCCAGGGGATGTCCCCCCCATCCATCGAGGTGCTACCGGCATCGGTCAACTTCCATCCGTCGCCTTCGTCGCAGAAGCCGAGATTTTCCAGCCACATCGGCTCGTACCAGCTGAAGGGGACGTACACCTCGGCGCAGTCGAAGTCCCGCCTCGGATCGGTCACCCCGGCCTGCCGGTAGACGTCGGCGGCGCACTCCCGGCCGGCCCGGGGATTGATCTGGTCCCTTCCGGCGAACATCGTGGGCTCCGAGCGCATGGCCATGCCGTGCACCCACGCCGGGCGCCTCCCGGTGTCCACCTGTGCCGCTGCGGCCGCCTGCTCGGAGCCGAGCACCATGGCCGCCGCCCCGTCTGACGAAGGACAGGCCTCCAGGTAGTGGAGCGGGTCCCAGAGCATCACCGACTGCTCGACCATCTCGATCGAGATGTCGGGGAGGTGCAAGTGGGCGTAGGGGTTCTTGAGCGCCTGCAGCCGGTCCTTCACCGCAACCTGCATGCCGATGTGCCCCGGGGCCCCCGAGCGGCGCATGTAGGCCCGGATGTGGGGGGCGAAGTAGCCGCCGGCACCGGCCAGGAGCGGCGCCGAGAACGGCTGGGGCACCGAGAGGGCCCACATGGCGTCGGAGTCGGACTGCTTCTCGAAGGCCACGGTGAGCACCCGGTCGTGGATGCCCGAGGTGACCAGGTGAGCGGCGACCAGCGCCGTCGAGCCGCCCACCGACCCGGCGGTGTGCACCCGCATGATCGGCTTGCCCACGGCACCGAGGGCGGGGGCCAGGTAGAGCTCGGGCATCATGACCCCTTCGAACATGTCGGGGGCCTTGCCGATGACCACGGCGTCTATGTCGGCCCATCCCAGGCCGGCGTCCTCCAAGGCCCGGAGCGCGGCCTCGCGGACCAGCCCGGCGATGGACACGTCGTCGCGTTTCGCGGCGTGCTTGGTCTGCCCGGTCCCGATGACCGCCACCCGCTCGCTCATCGCCCTCCCTCCAGCACGGCCACCAGGTTCTGTTGGAGGAGCGGGCCCGACGTGGCGTGGGCCACCGCCCGGTCGGCCCGCCCGTCCATGATCCGTGACGCCGCCTCGCCGATGCGGATGAGCCCTCCGGCCATGAGGGCGTTGGCCGCCAACGCGCCTCCCGACGGGTTCACCGACACGCCCTCCCCCAGGTCGAGGGCCTGAGCCAGGATGAGCTCCTGATGGGCGAACGGGGCGTGGAGCTCCGCCACGTCGACGCGGCCGTCTTGCACCCCGGCGAGCCGGCCGGCCATAGCCGTCGACGGCGAGAGCGTGAGGTCGCGTCCCCCCGGTGAGTGGGTCTCGATGCGATGGTCGATACCGGTGATCCACGCCGGGCGCTCGGCCCACTCGAACGCCTTGTCCCCGGCGGCGAGGACGATGGCTGCCGCGCCGTCGGTGATGGGCGGAAGCGCGTGCCGGCGCAGCGGTGCCACCACGTAGTCCTCGGTCATGAGCTCGTCGACGGTGCGGTCGTAGGCCACCTGGGCCATCGGGTTGTCGAGGGCGGAGCGCCGGCACCGGGCGGCCACGGCGGCGAAGTCCTCCTCGGAAGCCTTCCCGGCGTCCAGGAGCGCCCGGGCCTGGAGCGCGGCGAGCGCCACCGGGTCGGGCCACAGGGGGGCCATCACGTAGGGGTCGAGCTGGAGGGCCACGATCCGGGAGAGGTCCCCGAGGGACGACTTGCCGAACCCGTAGACCAGGGCCGCGTCCACCCCGTCCTCCTGGAGGACCACCCAGGCTTCGTAGAGGGCCCACGCCGCGTCCATCTCGACGTGGCTCTCCCGGCGCGGCGGCCAGACCCCGATGGCGTCGAGGGCCGAGACGAAGCTGAACGGGCCACCCACCAGGTAGTCGGTCGACCCCGAGCAGATGAAGTCCACGTCGTCCTTGGTGATGCCGACCTTCCCGAGCACGTCGGCGAAGACCGGCATGAGGGTCTCCACCTCGTTGCGGTGCGCCTCCCGGCGCTGGTTCTGGGCCTGGGCGAACGAGACCACGGCGACGGGACGGCGACCGCCGCGGGCGGAAGGTGGGGTGGGCATCAGGTGTAGTCCTTGTAGGAGGCGTACTCGGCATCAGGCTCCCCGGTGGGCCGGAAGTGCTTCACCGACGCCATCGACGGGCCGAGCTGGTCGGGCTCCACCCACACCGCCTCGACCCGAAGACCCATGCGCACCTGGTCCGCCGGGATCTCCTGGATGAGGCCCATGAACGAGATGTCGGCGCCGTCGAGGAGCACCTGGGCCACGATGTAGGGGATCTCGATCGACTGCCCGGCGAAGGGCACGTTGACCACGCAGAAGGTGGTCACCGTCCCGGTGTTCCCGAGGGCCACCTCCTCGTCGGTCGGCACCCCGTCGACCGGGCAAGAGCCGCGGGAGGGCACGTAGACCTTCGAGCACACCGGGCACCGCTGGCCCACGAACCGTCCCTCGGCCAGCCCGCGCAGGTTCTTGGACTGGGCGATGCCGGCGCTGAAGAGGTACTCGAGGCGGATCGGCGTGTCCAGCGTCGTGACCGGCTCCCGGGCTTCGGCCATCAGCCCGGACCTCCGTCGTCGGCCGGGACGAACGCCCGGATGTCCTGGATACGGCCCACCCGCTCGGTCGCCGGGAGGAAGTCGGCCCGGACCCGCATGCCGGTGCGCACCTCACTCGGGGACGGGGCGTCGAGCACGTGGAGCACGGACGTCGTCGCCCCGTCGAGGCGGACCAACACCCAGGCAAAGGGGTGGTCGAGCGGCTGCCCCGGGGCCGGGTCGGCGATCCAGGCCCACGACGTCACCGTGCCGGCGGGGCCGACCTCGACCAGCTCGCCCGTCGCTTCGGCCGTCTCGGGGTCGTACTCGGTCGGGGGCACCACCACCGAGCCGTTCGAACCGCTCGCCCCGAGGATCCGCCCGTCACGCAAGCCGGTGAGGAAGGCACCGATGACCGGGCCCACCGAGCGCGAGTAGGGGTACTCGAGGACGTGGGCGCTGGTGAGCACCCCCTCGTCCGCTCCCGCCGTCTGGTCCACTGTCACCTCCTCGCAGTCGATGCCCCGCACCTTCCGGGCGCCGTGGAGAAAGTAGAACACATTCCAGTTTGCCGGTGCAACGTCTGGCCGGCCGGCCCCGGGTCAGCGCGGCGCCGAGGCCAGGAGCTGGGTGAAGAACTCGCGGTCGTGCATGATCGGGACGTCGGCCAGGAACATCTTGCCGTAGCGCTCGAAGTACATGAGCTGTTTGCCCAGGAGGAATGCCCCCCTGTCGAAGTCCGACATGAGCCCGCCGGACTCGTCGGCGATCTGCCGCATGCGGCGCTGGGCCCTGAGGCGCAGGACCACCGAGCGCAACGACCGCTCGTGGGCCTGGACCCCGACTCCCCGGGCCGCCTGGATCTGGGGTGCGGCCACCAGGGCGGCCAGGCTGACCTCGCCGAACGGGCGGGTGAGCGTGGGCTCGATGAGGCTCCGGAGGAACGCGGTGAGCTCGGCGTCGTCCAATCCCATGCCCACCTGGATAGCCCGCCCGTAGGTCTTGGTCAGGTGGGCGGTGATGTCGCTCCAGGCGCTCTCGTCGCCGAGCACTCCGTCGAGGAGCCGCAGGAAGAACATGTGGGTGTCGTGGTCGAGGCGGCCGACGATGCCCCAGTCGATGATGCCGATGCGACCGTCGTCGAGCAGGAGCATGTTCCCGGCGTGGACGTCACCGTGGAACGCCCCCCACCGCACCGCCGTGACGAAGAAGCTCCTCACCACGGCCTCGACCAGGGGTGCGGGGTCGTAGCCCAGCTCGGATACGCGGGCCAGATCGTCGATGGGGATGCCCTTCAGGTACTCCATGGTGAGGACGTTCGGGCCCGAGAGCTCGGGGTGCGGCTCGGGCACCACGATCAACGGCAGGTCGATCTCGCGTCCCAGCCGGCGGAAGTGGGCCAGCGCCCGGGCCTCGTTGCGCAAGTCGAGCTCTTCACCGAGCTGCTGGCGGAGCCCGTCGAGGAGCTGGAGGATGGACCCGGCCATCTGGTCCCCGGTCTGGCGGGAGAGGATGTCGAACAGGGGCTGCATGAGGTCCAGATCGGTGGCGACCACCCGCTCGATCCCCGGGCGGAGGACCTTGACCGCCACCTCACGGCCGTCACGGAGCCGAGCCCGGTGGACGACGGCGATCGACGCCCGCCCGATCGGCTGAGGTTCGAACTCCTCGAACACCTCCTCGAGATTCGCGCCCAGGTCGTCTTCGACCCGCCGGCGCACCTGCGTGAAGGGCACCACCGGTCCGGTGTCGAGGCACGAGCGGAACTCGTCTGCCATCTCGTCTCCGAAGAGGCCGGGCGACGAGGCGACCATCTGACCGAACTTCATGAACGTCCCGCCGAGCTCTTCGACCATGAGCCGCAGGGGCCGGGCGAACGTCGCCGGCGGGAGGAGGCCGGCACGGACCTCACGGGCCTGGCGGACAGCCAGCGGGGCGAAGTGGCGGGCCGCCGATCTCCCGATCACCATGCCCCGCCGGACGAGCTCGGCCCGGCTGGCGGTGGGCAGCCGGCGGGGGTGGACCCGGGGCACCGACTCGGCCCCGGTCGATCCCGGCACCGTCGGCTCGGTGATGCCCGGCGGGTCCGGAGGCGGGGTGAGGGGAGAGCGCACGTCGACTGCAGGCTATGCGACGTTCGCCGCCGCGCCGACGTGTGCCTGTCGGAGGCGGGCGGCGCCCGGGGGCGCCGCACCCAGGTAGTCGTTCAGTCGAAACGGGCCTGGAGCGACTTCAGGCCCTTGGCGTAGGTGTCGGCGAAGATCGGAGCCATCTCGTCGGGTGCCACTTCGAAGGACCACGTGACCACAGAGCCGGTGCCGGCCGGAGCCACGGCCAGCGTGGCCTGGTGATGCTCGACGGGCACGCCGTCGACCACCGAGTACGTGATCGTCCGCTCGGCCTCGTCCCTGGCCAGCAGCCGCTCTCGGATCTCCATGCCGAACATGCCGATCACCCGGTCGTCACCCTCGAGGCGGAACGTGTCGATCCCCGAGAGGAACTCGCCGACGGCGCCGAAGTCCCCGACGACGTCCCACACCTCGCTCGGCGGAGCGGCTATCTCGATGGTGACTTGATCTTTGGACATGGTTCCTCCTCGGGTGGTCGGGGTGCCTCACGGGCTGCGGCGCTTCGTGCACCGCCAGAGGCATCCGGTACGCTACCGCCCGACCGGCGAGCAGGAGGAGAGACGTGGACACGCGGCGAATCGGCAGTCTCGAAGTGAGCATCGTCGGCCTGGGGTGCAACAACTTCGGCGGGCGTCTCGACCAGGAGCGGACCACGGCGGTGGTGGACGCCGCCCTGGATTCTGGCATCACGTTTTTCGACACCGCCGACATCTACGGCGAAACCCGTAGCGAGGAGTACCTCGGAAAGGCGCTCGGTCCGCGCCGCGACGACGTGGTGGTGGCGACCAAGTTCGGAGTCCCCTACGAAGGCCACGAAGGAGGGGCCGCACCGGCGTACGTGCGCCGAGCCGTCCACGACAGCCTGCGGCGGCTCGGGACGGATCGGATCGACCTCTACCAAGTCCATTTCCCCGATGCCAACACCCCCATTGCCGACACCCTCGGTGCGTTGCGCGAGCTCGTGACCCAGGGGGTGGTGCGAGAGATCGGCTGCTCCAACGTGACCGCCGACCAGCTCCGGGAGGCGGACACCGCGGCCGGTGGGTCCGGAGCCCGGTTCGTCAGCGTCCAGAACCACTACAACATCTTGCACCGCGAACCCGAGGGTCCAGGTGGTGTGCTCCAGGTGTGCGGAGACCTCGACGTGGCGTTCCTCCCGTACTTCCCGCTGGCCAACGGGCTCCTCACCGGCAAGTACCGCCCCGGTCGTCCGCCACCCGAAGGGAGCCGGATCGCCGGCATGCCCACCCAGCGTACGGCCGACCTCATGTCCGAGAAGGCGATGGCCGTGGTGGGCGAGTTGGGCGCGATGGCCGCCGAAGCGAGCTGCTCCCTCGTGGACCTGGCCGTGGGCTGGCTCCTCTCGCGCCCGGTGGTGTCGTCGGTCATCGCCGGTGCCACCACTCCCGATCAGGTTCGGGCCAATGCCGCCGCCGGTGCCACCCGGCTCGACGCCGGGCTCCTGGCCCGCGTCGACGCGATCGTCCCGGACTAGCTCCCGGTACCGTCCGGCGGGATGGCGGAGGTCACGGACTGGCCCGGGACGGGGCGCTCGATCCACTCGACCCTGTGGAATTGGTCGAAGACCCGTTCGTGCCGCTCGACAAGGATGATGATGTGGCGCCGGGAGCGCTCGGGGCGGCCGGGAAGGTGAAGGTCGCCGCCGCACAGTTCGCGGGCTGCTCGGCGATCACGACGTCGACCCCGACGTCGGAGCTGAACTGCCATACCGCCAGCCCGCTCCCCGATGCCAGGCACGTGTACGCGGGGTCGTTCGTCTGGAAGCCGGTCAGCGTACCGAGGTAGTTGGGCGTGCCCGACTCCGTCGACGTGGGAGCGCCCTGCCAGGTGAGGTTGACGGTCTGTCCCTTCCACACCCCCGAGAACCGGAATGTGGTCCCGGGGTTGGACCCCACTGTGGTGGTCGACGGAGGGGTGGTGGTCGATATCGGCACGGTCGTCCCCGGCGTCGAGGTGGGCGGGGAGGTCGGGGGCAGCGTGGTCTTGGGCGGGGAGATCGTCGACCTCGGAGCCGTCGTGGTCGTCGATCCCGGAGTCGACGCCGGTGTGCTGGCCGACGTCGATGTGGGGCCCACTGTTGTCACCTTCTGCGCCGGTGCGAAGCCGTCCAGGGCCGCCAGCATCGAGGGGCTGTTCCCGTCCATTCCCAGCGCCCAGATGCCCACCCCGTCGAGGCTGAAGAACTGGGCCAGCTGGGCCACGAGGTAGAGCGACGTCGGATCTTCGAAGTAGTCCTCGAACCACTGGCCGCCCACCTGGTACGAGGTCCACGCCGTATCGGTGATCGGGTCCCAGTACACAGGGGTGCCCCCGGCCATGATCTGGCTGTAGGTGACCGGTGTCGCACCTCCGGTGGCCTGTGCCGACATGGTGCCGTTGTCGGTGGGCCACTCGTAGCCGTAGTACGGGACTCCCAGGATGACCTTGCTGGACGGGACTGCGGCCGCGTACTGCTCCACCGTGCTGAGATCGCTGAACATCGAGCTGGTGAGCGGGGACCCCGGGTTCGGTCCCGACTGGAGGTTCAGCTGGTACGCCATCACGAAGAACCCGTCGACCACTGGGGCCAAGGCCTTGATGTTGTAGAAGCCACTCGGATCCCCGGCCGAGCTGGCGTAGGTGTCCATGGTCACCTGGTAGTGGGGATCGGCCCCGTGGACTGCGGCCGAGACCTGGGTGACCAGGTTCGTGAGGCCCGACTGGTCCCCGGCGCCTTGTCCTTCGAAGTCGATGTTCACTCCGTCGAGGTTCTTGGCTTCGATGGCGTGGACGACGGCCTGGGCCAGCGTGCCGGGCGCGCCCGGTGTGGAAGTGAGCTGGTTCAGAGCGCCCTGGTCGAAGCAGTTCACGGTCAGCACCACTCGGTCGCCGGCGGCGTGCGCCCGGGTGACCAGATTGGCGAACTCCTGGCTCTGGTAACCGTTCCATCCCGACCCGTTCTGGTCCAGCGTGCCGTTGGCGTTCACGCCGACGCTGAAGTATGCGATGGTGGTCAAACCGTTCACGTCGAACCCTGTGCTCATCGGCAGGTTCCAGTAGGGGGCGAAGCCGAAGACCTCGTGGGGGGCCAGCGGCGGCTCGTTCGCCAGGGAAGGTGGAGCGGGAGCGGGGGGAGCGGTGGCCGCCGGCAGGTCGAGCGGCTTCTGACCCTTCCCCTGCATGGCGTGGACCATGGCAATCATGCTGGCCGAGCTGGTGGCGCCGGGCGTTGTGGGCACCGCGGAGATCAGCCCGCCCCGGTACCGTGCGCGGGCGGCACCAGAGACCGCGGCTCCGCCGCCCACCAGCCCGGCGAACGACGCCGCCGTCAGCGTCGCGGCCAGGGCACCGGACCCCAGGATGGCGGGGAGGCGGCGGTGGGCCCGCAGGCGAGCCCGGACGCTACGGTCGGCGGCGGCGATCACGCTCCGGGTCGCGCTGCACCCGCGACGCCACCCTTCGGCGACGACCAGTCCCACCAAGGTGGCCGCCAGCCGGCGCCGCACGGGTGCCGAGAGCCGCGCCAGGGTCCTCCCCGCCGGGCTCACCAGCGCGACCACCGGGATCAACAGCACCCTCATCGTCGCGCCGATCCATGTGCGCAGTCCCGACCAGAGCGCGCCGATGCCCGCCGACAGCTTCAGGGTGCCGCGAGCTGCGGCCCGCACCGGCCAGGACGCTCCCAGGGCTGTGACCACCATCGAGGTAACGGCACGGACCACGAGGTCGACCAGGTACCAGGTGGCGGCGACCCACGCCGCGGCGACGGCGAGCGCGGCCACCAAGCGGCGCGCCGCACCGGCGATCGGTCGTCCGACGATCGCCACCGCCGGACGTCGTGATCGCTCCCAACGTGCCGACCGCCGGCCGACTTCGGCCAGGAGCTCGGCGACGTGCGGTGCCGACAGGAGGAAGATCAGAGAGCCGGTGTCGGTGCAGACTTCGAGCACCTGCCGCGGTCGTCCTTCGGGGTCGAGCTCGCTCTCGTCGGCGGAGAAGCCCGACAACGAGGACCACGGCACGTAGGTCCATGCGCCCTCCCCCGACGGGCCCGAAGGGGCGTGTGGCCGAACGTTCCTGGGGGTCGATGGCGTCGGAGGGGCGGCGTGCTCGGGGGGGGCGGCGTGCAGCGGAGGGTGGATTGGGCTGACAGGAGCAGGACGCGCACCGGACGTCGGCGCGGGGCTGAGGAGCCGGGCCGCCAGCCCGCGGCTCGTCACGGCGACCTGGCACGGATACGCCACCAAGCTGTCGGGGTGCACGAGGTAGGCCCCGTGTGCCGTCCCCTCGCACCTCGATTGGTGCCGACTGTCCTTCACGAATACTCCTGACCTTCCCGTGACGATGGCCCGCGAGCCGGCGCGGACCTCCTGGATACCGTGAACGGAGGTCTCCCCCTCTGTACTTCACCGCTGCCGACACCGAGTGGGAGCGGCCCCATCCGGTGCCCGACCGGTCCCCAAACGGCCGGACGGCGGACCTCCAGTCTGGTGGGGTGGGCGCCCGGTCGCAAGAGCGGGCCCCAAATTCCCCGAGAACTTCTTGGATCCCGGCCACCCGCCCCCACGGGGCCACACCGGCCGATGATGGCATTACGCTGCGTGAACAGTGCTCTTCATCGAGGTCCTGCGACTGATCCTGGTCTTGGTGGGTGCGCTGGGAGGACTGGAGGTCGGCCACTCGGTGGACGCCGTCTCACCGGGCCCGGTCACCGGCCTGGTCCTGGGCGCGCTCGTCGGGTATGTCGTCGGTGGGCTGCTGGGCCGGTACATAGCCCGCCAGCAGGGTCGGGCTCTCCGGCGCCTGGCTCCGGTGCCGCCGGGCGAGCTCTTCGCCGGGACCCTCACCGGGATCGCCGGACTGATCCTCGGCGTGGTGCTGTGCCTCCCGCTGGTGGCGGTGCTCCACTCCAGCCTGGCCTACTCGATAGCGGCGGCCGTCGGCTGGATCGGCGGTTGGTCCGGCTACCGCGTCGGCGAGGCCAAGGGCCGCCAGGTGGTCGCCGCGGCCGGACTCTCGCGCATCCTGGCCCCACCCACCGAACCACCACCGGGCTACGCCATGCTCCTCGATACGTCGGCCGTCATGGATCGGTCGGTACTGGTGCTCGGTGAAGCGGGGATGTTCGTCGGCGGGTTGGTCGTGCCTCGCTTCGTGCTCGACGAGGTCCACGCCCAGGCTGCCGGACCGGACCCAGCCGCTTCGAGGAGAGCCAGGCGCGGCCTGGAGGCCATAGAGGTGCTCCGCGAGTGCGGCATCCCGGTCCACGTAGCTCCAGACGAGCTCCCGCAGATCGAAGATCCAGACCTCAGGCTCCTGGAGCTGTCCCGGCGACTGGGACTTCGCCTGGCGACCTGCTCGGCCCGGGTGCACGACGAGGCGGTCCGCAGGGGCCTGGCCGTCACCAACCTTCGGCTCATGGCCGAGAAGCTCGAGCCCGAGGTGCTACCCGGCCAGGGGTTGGTCGTCGACCTGGAAAGGGAGGGGAACCAGCCCCGCCAGGCGGTGGGCTACCTGCCCGACGGGAACATGGTTGTCGTGAACGACGCTTCACACCTCATCGGGCGGAGCACCGTCGCCGTGGAAGTGCTGACCACCAGGAAGACCTCTCAGGGCTTGCTGGTGTTCGCCCGATTGGCTGACGACTGAAGCCCGGCGATCACGTCAAGCAGCAGCGACGGCAGCCACCAGTTTTTGGAGGGTGTCCTTCGCATCGCCGAAGAGGAGGACCGTCTTGTCGTTGTAGAGGAGCTCGTTGTCAATCCCGGCGAAACCCGGACGCATCGACCGCTTCAAGAAGACCACGTGCTGAGCCTGATCGGCGTGGATGATCGGCATCCCGTAGATAGGGCTGCCGGGAGTGTCGTTGGCTGCCGGGTTCACGGTGTCGTTCGCTCCGACCACCAGTGCGACGTCAGCCGTCGGCATCTGCGGATTGGCCTCGTCCATCTCCTTCAGCTCGTCGTAGGGGACGTTGGCTTCGGCCAGCAGCACGTTCATGTGGCCGGGCATCCGACCGGCCACGGGATGTATGGCGTAGAACACCTCCACGCCACGCTGGGCCAGAGCGTCCGCCAGCTCCCTGGCCACGTGCTGAGCCTGGGCCACCGCCAGTCCGTAGCCCGGGACGATGACCACCTTTCTGGCGTAGGCCAGCAGCACCCCGACGTCTTCGGGGGTGCTGGTCCGAACCGGACGCTCATCGGCGCCATCCGCACCGCCGGTTGCCGTGATCACCGAACCGAAGGCGCTGAAGAGGATGTTTGGGAGTGAGCGCCCCATGGCCTGGCTCATCAACCGGGTGAGGATGATCCCCGAGGCACCCACGAGGGTGCCGGCGACGATCAGTAGGTTGGAGTCCAGGGTGAACCCCGACGCCGCCACCGCAAGTCCGGTAAACGCGTTCAGCAGGGAGATGAGCACCGGGACGTCCGCACCGCCGATCGGCAGCACGAAGATCACCCCGAGGACCAATGCCAGAGCCAGGAGCACCCATAGCAAGGCCGTCGACGCCGTCACCAAGACGGTAAGGGCCAGTCCCAATACGGCCAGCCCAACGATGCCATTGATCACCTGCTGACCCGGATAGGTGATGGGCCGGCCGGTCATGATCTCCTGGAGCTTGGCGAACGCCACTGCCGACCCGGCGAACGAGACGCACCCTACGAGCACGCCGAAGAGCACCTCGAGCACTTTGTAGGTGGCAAGCACCTTGGGGTCTGAGCCCAAGAACTCGGTGATGGACACCAGTGCCGCTGCACCACCACCTACGCCGTTGAATATGGCGACCATCTGCGGCATGGCCGTCATCTTCACCAGCCGGGCGGCCGGCACGGCGACGACGACCCCGACGACCATGCCCACAACGATCAGCCACACGTGGCTCAGGTCCGGCTGGGCGAACGTCACCCCGATCGCCAACGCCATGCCGATGGCGGCGACGACGTTCCCGCGGCGGGCGTGCTTCGGCGACCCCAACCCCTTCAGCGCGACGATGAAGCCGATCGCCGCTACCAGGTAGCACAAGTCGATGAACGTGCCGAGGCTCATGCGGACGGCTCACCGGGTCGCTCGGTGCTCCCGGATGGAGCTGACGACTCGTCCCGTCCCCGGGGCTTCGCCTTGAACATCTCGAGCATGCGGTCGGTGACCACGAATCCTCCCACCACGTTCAACGTGGCGAGAACGACGGCCAGGAACCCGAGCACTTCTTCGGCACCGGTGTGGGCGTGACCCAGCACCAACATCGACCCTACGAGCACCACCCCGTGGATGGCGTTCGAACCGGACATGAGCGGAGTGTGCAGGATGCTCGGGACTTTCGATACCACCTCGATGCCGACGAAAGCCGCCAGCACGAACACGGTCAGGTACTCGAGGATGCTGTTGGTCATTTCCCCTCCTGCTCGGGTTCGCCACCATCACCGCCGGTCTTCGGCGTCGGACCCGGGGAGGTGCCCAGGATCCCTGCGGTCGACTCCCCTTGGGGAACTCCGTCACGCAGCACACAGGTGCCGGTAACGATCTCGTCTTCCCAGTCCGGCGCCACGGACCCGTCCTTGCCGAGAAGGGCCAGGAGGTTGGCCACATTGCGCGCGTACAGGAAGCTGGCGTGGGTCGACATGTCCGACGGGGGGTTCGCCATCCCCACGATGGTCGTCCCCCCGCTGACCACGATGCTCCCTACCTCGGTCAGCTCGCAGTTGCCCCCCGAGTCAGCCGCCATGTCGACCACGAGGGAGCCCGTAGCCATCCCGGCCACCATCTCCGCCGTGATCAGGATCGGCGCCTTGCGGCCCGGGACGGCGGCCGTGGTGATGACGACGTCGGACGCCGCCACCTCAGCGGCCAGGGCTTCCCGCTGTCGGGCCTGTTCGTCCTCGGACAGCTCTCGCGCGTACCCTCCGGTACCTTCGGCCACGACACCGAGGTCCACGAAGGTGGCTCCCAAGCTCTCGGCTTCCTCCTTCGCCGCCGCCCTGACGTCGTACGCCCGGACTGCGGCCCCCAGCCGGCGGGAGGTGGCAATGGCCTGGAGCCCGGCCACCCCCACCCCCATCACGAGGACTTTGGCCGGGGGGACGGTCCCCGCGGCGGTCATGAGCATCGGAAAGAACCGGGTGAGATGCATGGCCGCCGTCAGGCCGGCGCGGTAGCCCGACACCGTGGCCTGGGACGACAGCGCATCCATGCTCTGCGCCCGGCTGATCCGCGGGAGGAGGTCGAAGCTGAAGACGGTGGCCCGCTTCCCGGCGAGGATCTTGAGAGCATCGACCGATCCGGCAGGCTGGAGGAAGCTCAGCACCAGCGTGCCCTCGCCGACCAAGGCAGCCTCTCGGGCATCAAGGGGCTGGACGTGAACCACGACGTCGGCGCCTTCGAACGTCGCGACGTCGGTTGGGGTCACCTCCGCCCCTGCACCGGCGTACGCCTCGTCGGGGAACGAGGAGTGATCGCCCGCCCCGGACTGCACCCTGACGTCCCAGCCGGCAGCTACCAGGCGTTTCACCACGTCGGGGACGAGGGCAACACGCCGCTCACCGGGGCGCGTCTCACTGGGAACGGCCAATTTCACGCAGGATTTCTAGCAGGTCGCGATGGATGACGGCGATCCAGCACCGTGGCACCGTCCCGCTCAGTCGTTCGAGCCTCCCCCACCCGCCGGACGGCGGCGAGGCCGGGGGTGCGTGTTGCCGGTCGCTGCTGTGCCCGGCGAGCGGCGTCGGGGCGGTCCCTTCCGAGGCGGATCGGTGGTGGATCCCCGTCCGGTGTCCGTTCCCTCCTCACCGCCGTGGCCGTTGGCCACCGGGGCAAACGCCCCCAACGGGGGACTCGAATTCCCCTCGAGAGCCAGGTCGATGAGGTCGATGGCGTCGAGCTCTACAGGTGGGGCCACCGGGAGTGGAGCGTTGCGACGTCCGGTGCCTAAAGGATCCTCGCCCTCCGCTCCATACCGTTCGGCTTCGATGCCGGGGAACGGCCAACTGTCATCGTCCTGCCACCCGGCCCCGTCGAGTGGAAATCGCAGGTCTGGACGGCGCGCCATCTCGGCCGCACTGGAGTCGCTCAGGGGCGGGGCGAAGAAGTAACCCTGGGCGGCGTCCGATTCGAACTCTCGCACGAGGGTGGCTTGGAGCTCCTTTTCCACTCCCTCGGCGACCGTCGCCATGCCCGAGCTATGGGCCAGGTGGACCACCGTCTCGACCACCATGCGGTTGATCCCTTCGGTCGACTCAAGTCCGGCGACGAACGACTCGTCGATCTTCACGGTGTTGACGGCCAGCTGCTTGACGAGCTCGAAGGAGCTCCAGCTCGTCCCGACGTCGTCCACTGCCAGCTGCACTCCGAGATCGACGATGCCCTTCAGTTGGGACACGAGCAGCGGTTCAGCCAGGGCGCGCTCGGTCACCTCGATCGTCAGCCGGTCCGGAGCCAGGTCCGAGCCTTTGAGGGCATCGCACACCGCCTGGTAGGCCACTCCCCGACGGAGTTGCACGATCGAGCAATTGACGGCGAGCTGGACACTGGCCGGCCACCCGACCGCCTGACGACACCCCTCGGCGAGCACCCACTCCCCGAGCGCCACGATGTCGCCGTTGGCCTCGGCCCAGGGAATCAGCAGTGGCGGATAGATGACGCTCTCGTCAGGAAGGTCCCAGCGGAGGAGGGCTTCGAACCCGAGCAGTTGCCCGTTTCCGAGGTCGACTATCGGTTGGTAGGCCAGGCGAGGCTCGCCGGCCAGCACCAGTGGCCGGCCGTCGCGCTGCCATGAGCGCTGCTCCCCGTCCTCTGGGCCCACGCCACCCCCTCGGCTCCGTCCGTTCGCCGGGACCGACCTGCCTGGCCGCCCGCTCCCGACATCATTGCCAATTCCCTGGCCTCTCGCATCGGTGATTTCACGGATATCGGACCCGAAGGCCGATGGAGGCCTGCGGCCGACGCCAGAACCTCCGAACGCGGCAGGGGCGGCAGGGGCGGCAGGGGTTGCCAACAGCTACCTTCGATATCACTGAACATCTACGAACATACGTAGTAGACTACGAGTATGAAGCTCTCCGAGTGGGCTGAGCAAGAAGGCGTGCACTACCAGACCGCATGGCGGTGGTTC
>JAJYWF010000131.1 GCA_021791635.1 Actinomycetes bacterium | reverse complement strand
CTGCTCGATCTGCCGCCCGAGAGCCCCGGAGACGGGGTGGTCCACGAGGCAGTTACAGCCGCCGCGTAGCATCAGCAACCGGAGCCTTCGTCCGCGGCTTTTACACCGGACTTGGGACGCCACCTGAGCCTGGAACGTCATCTCAAACGCCTCACGAACAACACCCCTGGTGAATGAACGCAACGGTTCCGACGGCGAGGGCCGGTTAATTCCAAAGGGAACCGATCTGTCGATCTACTCCCAGGCTGACCTCGACACGATCGCCGCCTTGGTCAATGAGCGCCCGCGCAAGACCCTCGAATGGGATACTCCTGCAGAGCGATTCAACGAGCTTGTCGCGCTCACCCCTTGAATTCGCCTTCGGATTTTTTTCTGTAAAATCCGTCGATTTTCAGGAATTTCTGGGGCTCAGGTCACGCGAGCGGCACCCTCCCTTCGCACACCACCGCGGTCGGTGAGCAACCGGTTTCCGGCCCCACGGCCTCCACCATCTGCGATTGTCCCCACGGTGGCGCTGTCCACACAGCCTCGGTGGTGCCCAACTCCGACACCCGGGCCTGCCCCGCCGCCCCACGTCCACCGGGGACTGTCAGTGGGCGGCTCCAGCGCAGGGCAGCACCGGCGACGGGTGCCGTCAGCTTGCTCAACCCGTGGCTCACGCGACACCGTCGCCACCGTCCTCGTCGTCCACCACCTCCCACGGTGCCTTCGGGAACTCCTCGATGCCCGCCGCGTCCTGGTCAGCCGTCGCTGTCGGCTCGGTCGCGTCTTCGACTTCGTCGTCATCGTCGCCGGAGACGTCGGCTCGGCGAAGGGAGGGACGACCTCGGGGCTTTGGCGCCTGCGGGCCTGCGGTACCCTCGGCAAGGCGAATGGCGAACGTGTCACTGATGCGCATGTTCTCCCCGAGGGTCGCGATGGCCGCGAGGAGGCTCTGGGCGGCAGTCCCCCAGCACCGGCTCGAATCGGTAGACCCGAGGACTGACCGCCAGACAGCCTTCAACCGGTAGTGACCCCCCTCCACCGCGTTGCGAAAATGGGCGTAGAGCGCGGCTCGCAGCGGGTGCTCCCATGGGTACTGCGCGCGGAACTTGGAGTTCTTGGTCAAGGAGATGGTCACCGTCTGTTGCGAACAGCACTTGGGCCGTGACCGTGGTGGCGCGAGAACCGGTGGAAGCTGGGAGTTTCGTGTCCCCCTCGTCGAATCGGGCTTGTGGGGGCACTGCATGGTCGGGCAGGCACCCGAAGCGGGACACATTCCTCGCATCGAGGTCGCCCCCGGCTCGGGCGTCCCGACCATCCGCACCTGATAGGGGACGCGAGCGGCCAGTCGCTGTGCATAGAGCGTCTCGTCGATGTTGTGGAGCCGGTAGTCCTTTTCGGCAGTGACCAACTCCTCGGGCATCGCCGGGTGTGGATTCCGGTCCAACGTGGGCACGATTCCGGTCCAACTTGGGCACCATTCCGGTCCAACGTGGGCACGATTCCGGTCCAACTTGGGCACGTGATGACCGCTTGCTGAGCATCCGCGTGCAGGGGTGGCTCTGACGCCACGGTGGCGGGCATCGGTCCCGCCGGGGCCGGGATCGGAGCCGGTCAGTTGTCACATCCTTGTATCGCCATGCACAAGACCAGAGAGGTGCTTCGCCTCGCCGTCGGGGCGAAGATCGCACAGCGGGAGGTGTCCGCCGCCCTCGGGATCTCGAAGGGCAGTGTCGCCAACATCGTCCGCCGGGCTGAGGCTGCAGGCATCGGCTGGCCCTTGCCCGATGACCTCGATGACGTCGGACTCGAGGCGAGGCTCTTCCCCCCGACTGTCCCCACGGGAACGTTGCGTCCGGTTCCCGACTGGTCCGAAATCCATCGCGAACTCTCGAAAAAGGGGGTGACCCTCTCGTTGCTGTGGGAGGAGTACCGCTCCGCGGAGCCCGACGGGCTCGGCTACTCGTGGTTCTGCGAGCTCTATCGGGACTGGTCCAGGCGTGTCGACGTCGTCATGCGCCAGAACCACAAGGCCGGCGAGAAGCTCTTCAGTGATTTCGCCGGAGACACCATCCCGATCTATCGGCCCCACACGACCGAGGTCGCCTTCGAGGCGAAGCTGTTCGTCGCCGCCATGGGGATCTCGGCTCGCGTGTTCGCCGAGGCGATGGCGGCAGAGGGTCTCGAGGATTGGATCAAGGGCCATGCCGACTGCTTCGCTGACATGGGAGCCGTACCCTGGATCTGCGTCCCGGACAATCCGAAAGCGGTGACTACGAAGGCCGACCGCTACGAGCCGACTCTCAACCGGACCTTCGAGGAGATGGCCGAGCACTACGGCACCTGCATCATGCCCGCGCGGGTGCGCAAACCGAGGGACTATCCCGAGGATTCGGTTATCCCGAGTCGTGGCTGTCAGGTGCGGTCGCCGGCGGTGATCGGCAGCGATTCCTCGGGATAACTACTTGAGCCCTGCGAGCTGGAGGATCAGGTCCTCGTCTCCTTTCCACAGGGGTGCGAGGTCGGGTGCGTTGCCGGCTGCCTTTTGGATCGCGTCGCGAACCATCTCGTTGTCTGCGGCGGCGTAGATGTTGGTGGTGGCGATGTTGGCGTGGCCGAGGAATTCCTTGATGTGGGGCAGCGGCACCCCGGCTCGCAGCATCTGCATGGCGCGTGCGTGCCGTAGCTGGTGGGCATGGATCCTTGCGGGGATCTCCGGGCGGGCCAGCCGCGCCGCCACAGCGTGCTTGTTGAGCAGGTAGGTGACGTTGTCCTGGCTCATCTGCTCATGCCGGCCTGCCCGGATCGTGTAGAACAACAGCTCCTCGGGGCTGGGGGTGCTGGGGTGGAACGCGCTGATGTATTGGTCGAGGTGCCGGCCGGTCTTGTCCATGATCGGGATCGTTCTGCTCTTTGTGCCTTTGCCGGTCAGGGTGACCCGGCCATGCCCAGTAGTGGTGTCGACATCAGCGATCCTCAGGTCGAGGACTTCTTGGATGCGGGCGGCGGCGTCGAAGAGGACCAAGATGATCGTGGTGTCACGCAGCCCGGGGCGGGTTTCCTGGCCTGGTGCGCGGATCAGCGCTTCGACAGCGGACATAGGTAGCGCGTCCGGGGCACGGGCGGGTGCACGGGCTGGCCGGACCCGTTTGACGTCGAGCCAGATGGCCACCAACGCGGGGTCTTCGGCGGCGCAGTAGGACAGGAAGGACTTGATCGCGGCCAAGCGTTGGTTCGCCGAGGAAGCGCTCAGGTGCTGGGTCTCGGTCAGCCAGAGGGTGAACCCGGAGATGGTGGCGTGGTCGATGGCCTCGAAGCTGATCGTGGCCAGGTCCAGGCCGCGGGTCTGACGT
>JAJYWF010000130.1 GCA_021791635.1 Actinomycetes bacterium | reverse complement strand
ATCTTCACCGGGTCTCCTTCGCGAAGAAAGCCGTCGCTCGCTTGAGCAGGTCGACGTCGGCCTGCAGACGCTTGTTCTCCCGGCGCAGCCGGGAGAGCTCCTCTCGTTCCTCGGTGCTCAAGCCTGGACGCTCCCCGGCGTCGATCTCGGCCTGGGCCACCCACCTTCGTACCGCCGACTCCGTCAGGTCGAAGTCCCGGGCTACCTCGGCAATCGACCGGTCACCGGCCCGGCACCGGTCCACGATCTCCGACTTGAACTCCGGGGTGTACGACCGACGGTCACGGCGCTTGTTCCGCTTCGTGGTCTCCATGATGGGCATCCTTCCTGGCGCTGCGCGCCTCTTGGTGGATGTCCGTCAGACCGTGCCAACCCCAGCGGGGCGACGACACACCAGGACATGCACGCCGGGGAGGCGGAGACGTCGATCCTGCTGGCCATCGCTCCCGAGCTGGTCCCGCCCGGATGGGAGAGCGGCGACTGCGAAGCCGATGACCGGTCCCTGCTGACGCTCGTCGGCATGGAGGGCTACACGGACAGCGGCGTCATCGGCCGACCGTCGCTCGCTTCGGCGGCAAAGGGTGCGGCGCTGCTCGGATCTCTGGTGGGGCAGCTCGGGGAAGTGGTCGAGCTTCTGCGGAAGTGACGGGCCCGAGCACCTGCGTCACGTCTGCGTGGCGGCGTAGGCGACCGTCGGGGGCTCGACTTCTCCGCGGTCCGTGGAGCTCGTCAGGCTCCGCTTGTGTGACGCAACGTCGATCAGTCCGACCGCGTCGCCGGGCCGCGGTCGGGGCTGGCCTGTCTGGTGGAGGTCGGCCACATAGGAGCTGACGGCCTCGCGGATGAGTGTCTCGACTTCCTGTCGGGTGGCACCGACGGCGACGCAGCCGGGGAAGCCAGGGACGTAGGCACCCCAGCTTGTCTCACCTCCACCCGTCGAGGAGGTTGGTCGGGACGGCGATAGATGCGATGCCTTCCCCGCTGACGATGCTGCACCCAGCCGTGGGCTTCGAGATCTTGCAACACGTCCCGAACCTTCACGGCCCGATGGCCACCTGGTCGGCCCCAGGTTCCGGGAGCGTCCCAACATTCAGAGGGCCGCTGTCCCGGAACCGTTCGGATCGACGGGCACGAGGAAGTGCAACCGTCCGCTCGGGTGCCGGAGGGTCGACGGCAGTGGCGGGTACCGTGTCGACGACACAGGGGTGGTCGTGAACCCACGCCAGGCCACCGGTGTCCAGTCGCCCCATGGCGCGGGTGACGGTGACGTAGGCGAGCATCGCCTCCTCCCGGGAGATCGGTCCAGGGCGGCCGGTCGCCGGGTCGTCCTTCGGTGGCCGGAAGTCGTCGCCGACGAGGACCTGGCCCCACTCCCCGCCCTTCGCCTTGTGGGCGGTGGAGATGGTGAGGTCCGCCTCGGCCTCGGGGACGCACGCGTGGATGGCTTCGATGATCGCCTCGGGCCCGTGCTTGTCGATGAGCCGGACGGCGACGGCCAGGTCGGATCCGCCCGGATCGTGCTCGGCGTAGTCCTGCACGTCGGCCCAGTCCCTGAACGCCACCAACTCGGGATGCCGGGCTGGTCGGCCCACTCTCATCCGCTGGGCGGCTTCGGCCAGGCGAACCATGTCGTCGCCTCCACCGACAAGTGCCACCGGTCGGTCGTCGCTCTGTGCGGCCATCACCTCGGTGAGGCACCCACCGTTCGACCGGCACAGGATCGCATCAGGGGTCTCCGTCGGGCCGAGTGAAGACTGCCGGTGGGAAGAGCCGACGAGGCGCATCCCGGAGCCGATCACCCCGAGCCACACGTTCGCTTCTTCGGCCACCGCGGGACCGAACCGCCACGACTGGGTCAGGGCGACGTGATGAGCGTCCTCCACCCGGTCGAGGAAGTCGGCGGCGCCACGCCATCCGTAGATCGCCTGGGCCGAGTCGCCGACCGCGATCAGCTGGGAGGCCTGACGGGTCACCACGTCGGCGATGGCGGGGTTCGCATCCTGGGCTTCGTCGAAGAGGATGAAGTCGTAGTCGAGCGTAGGGCCCGAGAGCTGCCACAGCTTCAGGTACACGTCGTGGGACGGCTTCAGGTGCCCGTTCGGACCCGACAGGTCGGCCCATGCCCGCTTCGCCACCGCCACCACGGTGGCGGCCAGCCCGGACAGGTCGACGTGGTCGGAAGCCTCCGGTGGAACGAAGTGCCTTCGTGTGATCTCGGCGTCGGCCGAATGGCAGAACCGGTCGACCGTCCGGAGGGCCATCGATGCCACCGTGCCCGGATCGAGGTCGGGGCCGGAATCGAGCGGGACCCAAGGGGCCCGCAGCACACCGGCCGCCTTCTTGGCGGTGACCCGAGGTCCGTTCAAGCGAGCGCTCATGGGCGCGCCGAAGGAGCGGTAGGCGAGGCTGTGGGCCGTACGGCAGTCGACGTTTCGTGGGAACGACCGCTCCGCCTCGGTCTGGATCGCCTTGTTGTACGCGAGGTAGAGACCCGTGGCGGTCGGGCGGGCGGCAGCAAGGAGCCGCAGGGTGGACGTCTTGCCCGTCCCTGCGCCGGCGTGGACCACCACGGTGCCGCCAGCGGTGAAGGCATCGACGACGGCCTGCTGTTCGGCGGTGGGGGTGAGGGTGCTCATTTTGGGGCGGACTTCACGAGTCGCTTGACCTCGGCCACGTCGAGACCGATGACCCCGGCGGTCAGCTCCGGTCCCACGCCCTTGGCCATGGCGACGACGGCACGGTCGACGCCGGACGAAGCCGCAGCTACCAACTGATCCTGGGTGGCGATGACCTCCACCCGCTTGGCTTCGACGATGGTCAGGCGGCCGCGGGCCTTCTCGCAGGCGGTTGCGAGCTGACCCAGCAGTTGCTTGTAGTTCCTCACCGATTCCGACGCGGCCATGGCGACACCCTTCCGGCCGACCCGGTGGCGGCCCTCGTGGATGGCAGGGCGCGATCCAGGCAACCGAGGCCGACGCCGACGACTGCTCGGCGAACCGCCGCACGGGGCCTGGTGGTACGATCTTTACTCATGACTGATCAAGTAAAGAACCATGCAGTTGAGGGTTCCCCGTACAGACGTGGTGCCGGCCAGACGCGGATCTCGGCCAAGCATCAGGTCACGATCCCGATGAACGCCTTCACGGATGCCGGCTTCAAGCCCGGCGACGCGGTCAGGGCCGAGGCGATCGGGCCCGGACGGGTCGTGCTGACGCGGACCACGGCGCTGCTCGACGAGTTCAGCGGCGCGTTGCGCACCAACGGCGCGCTGCGCAACGCGGTCGAGCAGGTCCGCGACGAATGGGTGTAGCCCTCCTGGACTCCAACACGGTCATCGGCTTCCTGGACGCTGATGATCTCTTGCACCAGGCCGCAGACA
>JAJYWF010000129.1 GCA_021791635.1 Actinomycetes bacterium | reverse complement strand
AGGCGCCGGCGGCGGCCGCCGGATCGACCGACTCCCAGCCCGGCCGTCCCCACCCGACCGGTTCGAGCCGGCCGTCCCGGCCCACGATGGTCCGGGTGGGGAGGCCCAGCTCGCGCCACCAGGTCACGTCGGTGGTGTCCCCGAAGGTGCAGATCATGGCGATCCCCGTCCCCTTGTCGGGCTCGGCCAGGGGGTGGGCCGTCACCGGGACCCGGACGCCGAACAGCGGGGTCACCACCTCGGTGCCGAACAGGGGACGGTAGCGCTCGTCGTCGGGGTGGGCCACCAGGGCGACGCACGCCGGAAGGAGCTCGGGTCGGGTGGTCTCGATGTCCACGCTCCCACCGGCCTCCAGCGAGAAGCGGAGGCGGTGGTAGGCGCCCGGACGTTCCCGGTCCTCCAGCTCGGCCTGGGAGACGGCGGTGCGGAAGTCGACGTCCCACAGGGTCGGGGCTTCCTGCTGGTAGGCGTGCCCGGCGCTCAGCAGATGGAGGAAGCTGCGCTGGGACGCTCGCCGGGACGTCTCGTCCACGGTGGCGTAGGTGAGCTCCCAGTCGACCGAGAGCCCGAGCGTCCTCCACAGGGTCTCGAACACCTGCTCGTCGGCGGCGGTCAAGCGTTCGCACAGGGCGACGAAGTTGGGTCGGGACACGGCTCTCGGCTCGTCCCCCGACGTGCTCGTGGAGGTGGAGCCGGCGGCCGGGCCCGAGCCGGGCTCAAGCTCGAAGTCGGGGTCGAAGTCGGGGTCGAAGGGCAACGACGGGTCGCAGCGGACGCCGAAGTAGTTCTGGACTCGACGCTCGGTGGGAAGGCCGTTGTCGTCCCACCCCATCGGGTAGAACACCTCGCGCCCGCGCATCCGCTGGAAACGGGCCACGGCATCGGTGTGGGTGTAGGAGAAGACGTGCCCGATGTGGAGCGAGCCCGACACCGTCGGGGGCGGGGTGTCGATGGCGTAGACGTCGGCCCGTTCGGCCCGCCGGTCGAACCGGTACGTGCCTTCGGCCCGCCAGGCGGCGTCCCACGTCGCCTCGAGGCCGTCGAGCACCGGCCGCTCTGGCACGGGATGGGGCCCGGGTCGGGGCACGGGATGGGGTACGTGTCGGGGCCCGTGTCGGGGCCCGTCCGAAGGGGCCGACCGGCGTTCCGGGCGGGGAGCGGGTGCAGGCATGATCGGGTTACCGTACCCGGGTGCTGCGACTCCACGACACCGCGACCGGGACCGTCCACCCCCTGGTCCAGCGCGATGCGGGTCGGGTGTCGATCTACGTGTGCGGTCCCACCGTCTACGACCTCCCCCACTTGGGTCACGGGCGCTACGCGCTGGTATTCGACGTGCTCCGACGCTTCCTGCTGTTCTCGGGCCTGGAAGTCCACTACGTGTCGAACGTCACCGACGTCGACGACCACATCATCGACCGGGCGGCGGCCGAGGAGAGAACCGAGGCCGACGTGGCGGCCGAGTACGAGGCCCGCTGGTGGGAGGCGATGGACGCTCTCGGGGTGTTGCGACCTGACGACACCCCTCACGCCACCGGGTACGTGGCCGACATGGTGTCCCTGGTCGCCGGGCTCCAGGGGAGGGGGGTGGCCTACGAGACCTCCGACGGGGTCTACCTGTCGGTCGACCGGATCGCCGGCTACGGCCTCCTGGCCCGCCAGCCGCTCGAGTCCTTGAGGGCCGGAGCCCGGGTGGCAGCGGGGGAGGAGAAGCGGTCGCCCCTGGACTTCGTCCTGTGGAAGAAAGCCAAGCCGGGCGAGCCCAGCTGGCCCTCGCCGTGGGGCCCGGGTCGCCCGGGTTGGCACACCGAGTGCGTCGTGATGTCGCTCGACCTCCTCGGAGATGGGTTCGACCTGCACGGCGGGGGCCAGGACCTGGCGTTCCCCCACCACGAGAACGAGCGGGCCCAGGCCGTCGCCGACGGTCGGGACTTCGCCCACCACTGGATGCACAACGGCTGGGTGATGGTGGGTGGCGAGAAGATGTCCAAGTCGCTCGGTAACTTCACCTCGCTCACGGACTTGCTCGGTCGGAGGGACCCTCGGGCCTACCGCCTGCTCGTGCTGCGCTCGCACTACCGTTCGCCTATCGAGGTCACCGACGTCACGGTGTCCGATGCCGAGAAGGGGCTGGAGCGCCTCGACGGCCTGGCCCGACGGTTCGCCCTACCCGACGTCCTCGACGCCGCTCCCGGCGGGTTCGTGGTCGCCGGAACCGGCGCAGCGACCGACGCGGACGCCGACGCCGTGGCCCGCTTCAACGAGGCCATGGAGGAAGACCTGGACACGCCGTCCGCCCTGGCCGCCATCTTCGAACTGGTGAGTCGGGCCCATTCTGTCGCCGACGGAGGGGGACCCCGGGATCCGGCGGCGGTCCGGACGGCGGGCACCGTGGCCGTCTTGTGCGGAGCGCTCGGGCTGCCACTGCGGGCCGGGACCGGCGAGGTCGACGACGCCTCGGCGTCGCTGGCGGCCGAACGCGATCAGGCCCGCAGGGAGCGTGACTGGGATCGGGCCGACGCCATCCGCGACCGGCTGGTGGCCGGGGGATGGACGGTGGAGGACGGTCCACAAGGGACCGTGCTCCGGCGCTGAGCGGGAGAACCCGGCACCCGGGCGGCGACGGCTGCTAGCGTCCACGCCACGAAATACCGGCAAGCGCCGGAGGAAGAATGAGAAGGGGGATCGCCACCGTGGCATCCGGAACGGTCAAGTGGTTCAACGCCGAAAAGGGTTTCGGCTTCATCTCGCAGCCCGATGGTGGGGCCGACGTGTTCGTCCACCACACCGCCATCCAGATGAACGGCTACCGGGTCCTCGAAGAGGGCCAGGCGGTCGAGTTCGAGGTGGAGGAGGGACCGAAGGGGCTCATGGCCAAGGACGTGCGCCCCGTGGCCGGCGGCGCCCCGGGAGCCTGAGCCCTGCGGGCGCCCGGATCGAGCGCCCGAGCACGTCGACGTGGGCGGCGCCTCGGGCGCCGCTGTGGTCGCCAGAGGGGTGTCCAGCGCGGTCGGACGAGGCACCCCGTACACCGCCGAAAAGGGAGTCCTGGGGTTGTGGCGCGCCGCGTGCCTTTTGGTTACTATTGAGTAACTCACAGCGGCCCGGGGACGGCCGCCCGTTCCCCGGACATCGCGCCTCGGCGCCGGGTGGCGCTCTACGACCCGGAAGCCGACCACCATCACCGTGCATTCGCCACGGTCGACAACCACCACCGTGGACAAGGGAGGCCAGCAATGACGGAGTTCTCACTCGAACTGAACGAGGACCAGCTCCAGATCCAGAAATGGGTTCACGACTTCGCCGAGAACGTCGTGCGCCCCGCCGGTCACGAGTGGGACGAGCGTGAAGAGACGCCCTGGCCCATCATCGAGGAGGCGGCGAAGATCGGCCTGTACTCGTTCGACTTCATCGCCAACTGCTTCGTCGATCCGACGGGGCTCCAGATGGCGCTGGTG
>JAJYWF010000049.1 GCA_021791635.1 Actinomycetes bacterium | reverse complement strand
GTTATCCCGAGGAATCGCTGCCGATCACCGTCGGCGACCGCACCTGACAGCCACGACTCGGGATAACCGAATCCTCGGGATAGTCCCTCTTATCCCGATTTCGGGATAAGAGGGACAAGCCGCGCGTCGAGCGGACGATCCACTACGTCCAGCACAACTTCTTCGCCGGTGAGACCTTCGTCGATCTTGCCGACATCCGGCGGCGGGCTGAGATCTGGTGCACCGAGACCGCCGGGATGCGCATCCACGGCACGACGTGCTGCCGGCCGATCGAGGCGTTCAGAGCGAGCGAACAGTCGCTTCTCCGTCCGTTGCCGGCCGAGCCCTTCGACACCCCGCACTGGGCCGAGCCCAAGGTGCACCGGGATTTCCATGTCGAGGTCCTCCGGGCGCTCTACTCGGCCCCTCACCACCTGCGGGGTCTGCGGGTCAGGGCCCGGGCCGACTCCACCCAGGTCAAGCTTTTCTACCGGGGCGAGCTGGTGCGGGTCCATCCTCGCAAACCACCTGGTCAGCGCTCCACCAACCGCGACGACCTGCCCGCTGGCACCGAGGTCTACGCCACCAGGGACCTCGACACCCTGCGCCGCCAGGCGGCTGGCCACGGCGAGTCCATCGGCGCCTATGCCGCCGCCTTGTTGGACACGCCGTTGCCGTGGACCAAGATGCGCCAGGTCTACCGGCTGTTGGGGTTGGTCAAGAAGTGGGGGGCCGCTCGCGTCGAGCTGGCCTGTGCCAGCGCTCTCGACGCTGAAGCCGTCGACGTCAACCTCATCTCGCGCATGATCGAGCGGGCCAAGGAGACCGAGGCGGCCAAGGCCGAGACCCCACTACCGGCCAACGTGGTGCCCGGGCGCTTCGAGCGTGGCCCCGAGGAGTTCAAGGTGGTCGGCCGATGAGCGGGGCCCCCAGCCCCAGTGTTTCGCCCGAGCTCAAGTCGCTCATGCGCCGCCTGAAGCTCGGTCGACTCCTTGACACCCTGCCCGAACGGGTCGCCCTGGCTCGCCAGCACGACATCGGGCACTTGGAGTTCTTGGAGGAACTCTTCAGCGACGAGGTCACCCGCCGGGACACGTCGGCGACGTCCGTGCGGGCCCGGGCCGCCCATCTCGACCCGGCCATGGTGCTCGAAGCATGGGACGAGACGGCGAACATCACCTTCGACAAGGCGGTGTGGTCCGAACTGGTGTCGCTGCGCTTCGTCGAGTCCGCCCAGAACGCGCTGTTCTTGGGGCCGGTCGGCGTGGGCAAGACCTTCCTCGCCTCCGCGCTCGGCCACGTCGCCTGCCGCCGGCGCTTCAGCGTCCACTTCGAGCGGGCCGACCGTCTCCACAAGCGGCTGAAGGCGAGCCGTCTCGATGCCAGCTACGACCACGAGATGCGAAAGCTGATCGGGGTCGACCTGCTGATCGTCGACGACGTGACGCTCCAGGCTCTTGACGCCACCGCCACCTCGGACTTCTACGACCTCGTCGTCGAGCGACATCGCCGGGCGTCCACCGTGCTCACCTCCAACCGGGACACGAGCGAATGGCTGGCCGTGATGGCCGATCCGCTCCTCGCCCAGTCGGCCATCGACCGGATCACCAGCGCGGCGTGGGAGCTCGTGATCGAGGGCGAGTCCTACCGCAAGAGGGAGAAGCCGACCCTCGGGTCCATGGCGATGGTCCCCGAGGCGGCGCACGCCCCCCGGCGCCGGAGCCTCACGAGTTGACAGCACCACCACCGGCCGGGATCATCGTGCCGGCCGGTGGTGGAGGTCCCCAGGGTGGTCCCATGCTGCTGGCGAAGGACTGGTCCCATGCTGCTGGCGAGCGACAGGCGGCGGTGACCCTGCTCGTGGAGTTCAGCTCTTCGAGGCCGACGTAGGCAGCGACCACACTGACGTGCGCTTCCTCTCGGGTCACCCGGATCATCCACACCTGCAGCTGCAGCCGCCTTGGGCCACGACCTCGATGGGGATACGCACTCGTCAGCCCGGTGAGAGGAGTGGACGGTCAGGGCTGGGTGCGGCATCAGAGCGTATCTTCGAGAGCAGCGGGCCCTTGGCGAAATCCAATATGAAGGTAGTGAGGAGGACGGCTGCGAGGACCGAACCAACGTCCCCAATGGAGACAGCGGCCATCAAGATTCCCCGCGTGGCAAGGACCGTCACCAAGATCAGGTCGACGGTCGTCGCTCCCAGCATCCATACGCTCGGGCGGGAGGACCATAAGTGCCGACGTTCGCGGACGAGATAGATGGTGGCCTGTCCGGTAGCCACCAGCATGACGAACACAAGCGTCTGGGCAGGGGCAAGGGAAAGGCCGAGTACGTCACGTCCAAGGAAGAACGTACCGAAAGCAAACAGAAGCCAAGGAATCGCGACGCCTAGAGAGGCGACGGACAGGGCGGGAATCTGCCAGCGGTCAGGGCCGGGCGAGAACCCTACTCGGTCGGTGGCAAGGGACATCGTGACGAAATCATTCGCAAAAAGGAGCAGGAGAACCAACCGCGGCGTCGTGACAAACGATCCGGTGGCCAGGAGCCCCAGCCCCAGAAACAGGGAGACCTGGAACGTCTTGGCGATCTTGTTCAAGGTGTACGTCAGCATCCTCTGGTAGACGCGTCGCCCGGTTTCTACCGCGGCCACCACATTCGACAGCCCCTCTGAAGTAAGCACGAGGCTTGCGGCATCCTTCGCGACGTCGGTCGCGTTTGAGACCGCAATGCCGACTTCGGCTCGTTTGAGGGCGGGGGCGTCATTGACTCCGTCTCCGGTCATACCCACCACGTGTCCGGAGCGTTGTCCTCGCTCCACGAGCATCAGCTTGTCCTCAGGAAGGACTCCGGCCAACAAGTCGAAATCGATCTCATCGTCTTCGTGGGTATGCAAATCCTCATTCGACCCGAGTCGCTCGCCGATGCCGACCTGGCGGGCCACTGCCACTGCGGTGGCGGGGGCGTCACCGGTCACCATGACGACACGGACTCCCAGCTCGCTGAGCCGCGCCACCAGGGCAGGCGAGTCGCTGCGTACTGGATCACCCAGGGAGAGCAGGCCCACCATCTCGAGCGAGTCGATTCCGGCGGCGACAGCCAAAACCCGGTTGCCCCCCGAAGCCAAGCTCGCTACGGTGACTGTCAAGTCCTCAGGCGAATGTGATGCCAGCGACGCCACCACCGCCGGCGTGCCTTTCATCACTCGAACGTCTCGGCCATCGACCTCTAGAGTGGCTTCCGACCGCTTCGTAGCTGGATCGAACGGGACAAAGGCTCGTCGCCTCCCCGCTTGGCTCACAGAGGTGGTTGCGTGCAGGATCGCCAGATCGATCGGATCTTGCGTGGCTTCGTCAGAGGCAGCGGCTGCCATCGAGAGGATCTCAGAGCTCGAATGGCCTCCAAAGGGATGGAGGTCCACAACGGACAATCGGTTCTCGGTGATGGTGCCCGTCTTGTCGGTGCACAGGAGGTCCATAGCGGCTGCCTCTTCTATGGCCGACAGGTGGGTGACGAGGACACCAGAACGGACCAGTTCAAGCGCCCCCACCGACGTCGCCAGCGTGAACGTGGCGGGCAATGCCACCGGAACCGTGGCAACTATGAGGATCAGTACGAATGGAAGAAGCTCGCGTGCGGGCACGTGTGCCACGACTCCATACACGATGATGGCGACGACAAGGGCGCCGTCGAGGGCGAGTAGTGCCCAGACAATCTTGAAGATCGTCTCTTCCAGGTGGGTTGCCGTCTTGGCCGTACGGACAAGCTGAGCAGTATGGCCAAAGAAGGTTCGGGAGCCGGTGGCCGTAACTTCACCGGTTGCCTCGCCGCGGTCCACCAGCGATCCCGAGTAACAGGTGCCGCGGGACTTCACTTCGACATCAGCCGACTCTCCAGTCAGCACTGACTGATCGACCGATACGGTACCGGAGATAACGCTGAGGTCGGCCGGGACGACGTCACCCACTCGAATGTGCACAAGATCACCGGGCACGAGTTGGTCTGCGTCGATCACCCGCCAGTGGGCATCACGTCGCACCCTGGCATGGATGGCGAGGCGACTGCGCAGCAATGACAAGGCATCCGCGGCGCGGCCCTCTTGGACAAAGCTCAGCGCACCATTGAAGACGATCAGGGCCGCGACAATGATTGCTTCGATACGCTTTCCAGCGATCAATTCCAGGACGACGGCTGCTTCCAGCAGATATGGAACTGGGCCAGTGAGCTTTGAAATGAGAGTTCGCAGGAGATGCCGCTGTTCGGCTTCGAAGGAATTGGGACCATACCGACGGAGGCGTTCCGCTGCCTCGGCCAACGTCAGGCCTGGAGGCAATTCGTCGAGAGGAAGTGCTGTGCTCTCGGGTACGACGGTCGGACCGGGCACCATCGGCGAGGGCGCGCCATCCACGGTGTCACTGCGCCGTCGATCGGGCTCAGGGGCTGTGCGCACTGGCAGAGCTTCGCGCCATCGAGACGGAGACGGCCAGGGTCCCACGGCCCAGCCCGGGTTCACGCTCTTCAGACGACTGAAGCCGACGCCACGAGGTCAATTCGGCCGCTCCACGCCCCCCCGGCCTGCTACCTGGGCTCACCGGAGTTTGAGCGCCACCGCCAAGTGTCCATATCGAGCCCATCGAAGGCATCGAAGGCGTGGACGTTCTCGCCCCGGCGGATCCTGGAAAACAGCTCGAGGCTGCGCCTGGCAGTGCAGTGCCGTGAAGC
The DNA here is from genome assembly GCA_021791635.1 of Actinomycetes bacterium. GTDB lineage: Bacteria > Actinomycetota > Acidimicrobiia > Acidimicrobiales > RAAP-2 > JAJYWF01. The sequence goes on along the minus strand of JAJYWF010000049.1, from coordinate 14,680 downwards.
AGCGCGCAGGCTGGAAAGCGATCGGATCCCTAGCCGGCAACCCACAGAGAGATGAGATGGAGCGCGCGGGCTTGCCGCGGCCTGGCAGACTGGGGAGGACGGTGAGCCGGCCAGGTGGCCGCGGCTCGGATCGCGCCGGCTAGCCGGCCGGGACCGGGTCGAGGAAGGTCGGGGCTCCACAGGGCAGGGTGCTGGCTAACGGCCAGTCGGGGCGACCCGCAGGAAAGTGCCACAGAAAACAGACCGCCGATGGCGGGCTCCGGCCCGCACAGGCAACGGTGAAACGGTGCGGTAAGAGCGCACCAGCGGTTCGGGCGACCGGATCGGCTCGGTAAACCCCACCCGGAGCAAGGCCAAGCGTGGGACGTGGGCGGCCCGTCCGTTCCCGTCAGGGAAAGTCCCCAGGTAGGCCGCTGAGATGGATGGCCACCCAGGCTCCGAGAGGAGCTGGACAGAACCCCGCCTACAGGCCGGCTCACCGTCAACGTTCGCCGACGCCGGGCGGGACCGTCGACGCTCTGGGCAACGTTCGGTGGGTCGATTGTCGGCGCTCACTCAGGCGACGACGACCCTAGTCACGGTGGTGAAGCTGCACAGGTAGGCATCACCGGAGAAACCAACCGCTGGGAACAGGACGCTCTGGAGCGGGCTACCCGTGCCCACCCGGGCCAATTCCTTCCCGGTTTCCACATCCAGGACCACGGCGTCTTCACTTCCGCGGTCCCGATCGAAATCGGCGGTGAGGAGCTCGCCGGTGTCGGGCCACAGCACCATGTGGGATCCGTGGTCCTGCCGGCGACGCCATCGGGGGACGAGCTTGCCGCCGGGAGCAATGGTGAAGGCCTGGATGACGCCGTTCCCCGAGTCGAACCCCACGGCCACCCCTCGCACGTCGTCCACCACCGGAGGGTTCGCCACCAGCCCGCCGGGACCGTCACCCACCTGCGCCGAGCTCATGGTGCCATCGGCCAGGTCCACCCGCACCAGGTGCAGGGGCGCGGTGGAGAGCCCATGGCCGCGCAGGGTGCCCGAGTACCCTTCTGATCCGTCTCCATCGTCCAGGAACCAGGCGGCGCCTGCCGCCAAGACGCAGTCCCAGCCGTAGGTCTGGCCCTGTCTTACCCGGTACGGGACGCGGAACTCGGGGTCGGCGGTCAGGGATCCATCCCACCGGGCTCGCAGCAGGCTGGTGTCGCCCACCACGTAGACGGTGTCCCCGATGGCCGACAGGCGGGCGACCGATGGCTCGACCATGGGGCACGTTGCCACCACTTCGAGAGTGACCGGGTCCAGCGCCACGAGCTCGGTCGGCTGGCGGCACTCCGGGGCCACGGCCACGCCGGGTCGTGACCCGGCGAAGTCCTTGGTGACCAAGGTGCCATCAGGCATGATGACGAACCCGTTATACGGGCGCGGGCAGGAGAGGGTGGTCCGGGCCTGGATGCTGAGATCGGGTGCGAGACGGTGGACATGGTTGCCGAAGACCACGTAGAGCGACCCGTTGGCGTGGACGGCCAGGCTCCCAGGCCATGCCGGCCCACCCGGGAGCATCTCAGAGGTGGCCATCGGTTCCAAGGTGACCGGGTCGATCTGCTCGACGAATGACACGGCTGCGTCGCCTCCGGTGTGCCGGAGAAGGTAGAGCTCTCCGGGATCCCGAGTCACCACCATGGTGGAGGCGGGAGCCGATCGCCACGTGGCGGCGAGCGTGCCGCCGGACAGGAGCAAGCCCGGACCCGGCGAAGCCGCAGACGGCTCCTGCCGGCGCTCCGGTCCCCCATCTTCACATGGCCAAGGACCCTTCCAATAGCCCAGCACGTCCTACACCGGCGCCTCGAGCTGTGGACGGGGCGTTCTGACCCGAGGTTGGTGGCTCCAAAGATCGACCAGGAGGTCGTCTCGGACGCCACTGAGCGCCGGGTCGTCCCACCTGTTCGTCCGCTGGAGCGGGTCCTCCACGAGCGAGTAAAGCTCGCCTTCGGTCCCGTCGTGAGAGGTGCCAGGCAGGTAGGCGGTGCACACCCAGCTGTCACGGGTGATGGTCCGCACGCGCACCGACACGCCGAACAGCTCACTGTCCCACGCCGTCAACACCCGTTCGAACCCCCGGGAGTCGGCATCATCGTCGTCCAACGGGAGTGGAGATCCGGCCATCCAGGTCGGTGGAGTGATCCCGGCGATCGAGCAGAACGTCGGCGCCAGATCGACCAGCCCGACCGGGCGATGGACGACGGCGGGGGTCGGCAAGATCTTCGGGGCCGGACACCAGACCAGGGGGAGGCGCATGAGCCCGTCGACGTGATAGGGCCCCTTGAACAGGAGGCCGAAGTCCCCCTGAAGATCCCCGTGGTCGGTGGTGAACACCACGTCGACGTCATCTTCCCACCCACGCTCGGCGATTCGCGTCAATACCCGGCCGAGCGCCTCGTCTATCAGCTCGCATTCGACTGCGTTCCTGGCGTTCACTTCCCGGATCTGCTCGGGCGTGAGCGTGGCGGGAACCCACGTGGCCGGCGCCTCGTAGTTCGAGACCAGATCACCGCGATACCACTGCCCCCAGTGCCGCGGTTTATTGTCAAGAATGCGTTCACGTTCACTCCGTGTCGCTGGATAAGCGGCCGGTAGCGGAACCTCGCGCCAGTCCACCCGTCGCATCTCGTCCTCGGGTGGATCCCACGGGTGGTGGGGATCGGGGAAGCTCATCCAGCAGAACCAGTCATCGTCGGACTCAAGTGAGTCAAGCCACGTGATCGTGCGGTCGGCTACCCAGTCAGTGTGGTACAGGTCACGGGGAATGGGGTTGACGGTGACTTGAGGCGCTCCAGTCTCGCCGCCGCCGGCGGCATTCACCTGCATGGCAGAGTCCAGAACCTGGTAGTAACCCCCCACGGCCTCAGGGTGTTCGGCAGCCAGCCATCGGGCGTAGTGCAAGGGGCCGGTTGGTCCGTGAGCTGCCGTCTCCATATGCTCGAATCCCCGGTGCGCACCACCCGTTGGTGCGGGTGCTCCCCCGCTCAGGGCATTCTCGGCAAACCGCAAGAACGGGTCCAGGTACGGCTGGAAGTGGGCCTTTCCCACCAGCGCCGTCCGGTACCCGGCCCGTCGAAGCTCCTCGGCGACCGAGGGAGCACCAACCGGAAGGGGCACGCCGTTCATCCACACGCCGTGGGTCGCCGGATGCTGGCCGGTCAAGATGGTCGAACGTGATGGCATGCACACCACGCTCTGGGGATGGGCCCGCTCGAAGCGGACACCCTTCATGGCCAGAGTGTCCACGACCGGAGTGCGAGCCACCTGCCCGCCGTTGCATCCCAAGGTGTCGTATCGCTGCTGGTCGGTCGTGACGAAGAGGATCTTGCGTCTCGAGCTCACCGATCCCCCTCCAGGACTTCATTGAGGTGCTCCAGGGCTGCTCCGGCTGCTCCGGCAATGACCAGGGCCAGGGTGGCGGGCTCGGCGTCGGTGCCATAGACCACGAGGCAAGATCCGTCGCCGACATCCAGCACGTCGATCGTGCCGAGATGCTCCTTCAAGAACGGAGCCGTGATGCGGTACTGGAACCGCCGCTGCAGTGGGTCCACAGTCAAGATCTTCTCGGGCATCTCAATCCCGGCGGCGGTCGTAATGACCCTCCGATCGCCCTCCACATTGCACGACACGATCCCCGAGAACCACTCATGGACGCGTGCCGGATCACCGACCAGGTCCCACACCTCCTTCGGAGGCCGGTCGATCCGTGCCTGTCGTCGGACCGAGGCCCTGATCGGCGTCATCTGAACGCCAGGACGGCCGCCACGGCGCGGGTCATCGCCGCCGCGGCCCCTTCGAGGTCCAGCCCCTGATCCTCTTGGAGGAGCTGAACAGACTCGAACGAGCAGAGCACGTCGAGTGCGGCCAGCGTGGCTGCAGCATCGGAGTCGGTCATGGCCCCGAGCTCGGGTGCGAACACCTGGTCGAGCTGTTGACGCAACACCTTGCGATTGCGACGTAACTCGCCGGCCAAAGTGCTCTGGAACGGTGCTCGCAGGCGTATGACCGTGGCAGCCGGTGCCACGGCCCCGAACAGCTCGAGACGCTGACGCACTACCGACTCGATGCGGTCGGCCAACGTGGCACTGGGGACCACGTCCAATTCGAACAGAGGGCGCGCCCGCTCCAGCTGACGTTGGACGGCGGCGCGGCACAGGTCGTCGAGGTCGGCGAAGTATCGGAACAGCGAGCGCGGCGAGCAACCAGCTCTCGACGCCACCTTCGCGGCACTCGGTCGCAGGCACCCCTCTGCGTAGAGGTCGAGAAGTGCGTCCACCACCATCTCACGGTTCCCGTCCCGCCGGAGACGCCGTCCGTCACGGGTGGCAACCTGGTCCCGGTGACTCCGAGGTGCGGTGGTGCGATCTCCTTCACGCTCGGGAACGTCGACAAGGGTGTCCCCTCGCACCGTCACCGGCGCCTCTCGGTGCCGGAGCTTGCACCGTCGCCATGGGCCGCGATCGAGTCGATGGGAACGACTTTGCCCCGGTTGATGCTCACCCAGTCCCGTGCCTCCAAGTAGGGCCGGAAGGCGTCCAGGATGACTCGTTCGTCCTCACTGGTCTTTGGGCGCTGGAGCTCGTAGAGGCGGGGGAACTCGGTCCACGCCACCACGGCTTCCCACAACCTGACAGCGGCAGCTCCGCTCGGGGGGTCCACGAGCACCGGTCCGAACAGGCACTGCCCGTCGGGGAAGAAGAGGGTCGGCACCCCAAACCCACCGGCGTCAGTCACCCGCCGGTGCTCGGAGAGAACCTCGTCGTTCGTCGTCGGATCGGCGATGGCCCGGTCCACCAGCTCGGGATCGAATCCCATCTCCTCCAGCAGCGACCGAGCAACCTGGGGAACGTGGGGCTTGAGGCCTTCTTCATGGAGCGCCCGGCCGGCTCGCTCGTACCAGGCGTCCAGGTCGTCCATGGCATGACGACGCAGAAGGGCTCCCACCCGCATCATCGACCAGCCGTACGACCATTCCCGCTCCCAGGGGTGTTTCTTCCCCTCACCACGGTTGACCTCTTCCAAGCTGAAAAAGCGCCAGTTCACCGTCAGTCCGGTCTGCCTCCGGACTTCCCTGATCCAACACGAGGTCTGGTAGGCGTACGGGCACATGACGTCGAAGTGGAAGTCCACAGCGTCCGGACTCCCGAGCCGGTGGTCTTCCGAGCTCACCAGCCCGTCGGCCCCCCCTTCCCCTTCGCTCACAACCCGACACCACCGGCCGCCACGGGGTGCGGACTGGGAATCGGCGCCTCCGACCTCCCACAGCACACTCTCGAACGGGGCCGAGTGAACCTCACCGGGCCATCCTAACAGTTGACACAATGTATGACAAGTGATTGCATGGTGGCATGGGCTCACCCAAGGCGCCGCCTGTCCGCCGGGGATGCCCGTTCAAGAGGTGCACTCCCGCCGGGCGAGGGCGCCTCGGATCGGTGGCACGGCAGTGACGTGGCCAGCACCGTGACGCCGGCCGGATCGGATGAGGATCGGTGAACGCCGAGCCGGAGTTCGGAGGACGCATAGGAAGGACCTACCGGGAATCGGTACCGTCCTGGCCACCACCACCGGGCGGCCTCGGCGGACCCGACGTGGTGCTGATCGTCCTCGACGACACCGGCTTTGCCCATTTCGGCTGTTACGGCTCCACTCTGGCCACCCCAGCCGTCGATGCCCTGGCCGGTGGAGGTCTTCGTTACACCGGCTTCCACACCACGGCTCTGTGCTCCCCGTCCCGCGCATGCCTCCTCACCGGTCGTAACCACCACAGCGTGGGCATGCGCGGGATATCCAACTGGAACACCGGCTATCCCCATATGCGCGGCGGGATCAGCCCACGGGCTGCGACCGTAGGCGAGGTGCTCCGGTCGCACGGCTACGCCACCTACGCCGCCGGCAAGTGGCACCTGGCCCCGATGATCGAGACCTCGGCAGCCGGTCCCCACACCAATTGGCCTCTGCAGAAGGGCTTCGATCGCTACTACGGGTTCCTACAGGGAGAGACCGACCAGTTCTTCCCCGAGCTCACCCACGACAACCACCACGTGACACCGCCGGCCGGTCCCGAGAACGGCTATCACGTGAGCGAGGACATCGTGGATCGATCCATGGACTGGATCCGGGATCTCGCTTCGGTCCGTCCCGACCGGCCGTTCTTCCTCTACTTGGCATTCGGGGCCACCCATGCCCCCCACCAGTCTCCGGCGGAGTTCCGGGAACGGTGGCGGGGGAAGTTCGACGAGGGCTACGACGTCATCCGCAGACGGTGGTACGAGCGCCAGCTGGAGATGGGGATCATCCCCGAAGGGACCATGCTCGCACCGCGAAACCCTGGCGTGCCGCCCTGGGGGGAGTTGACGACAGCTCAACGAGTCTTCTCGTGCCGGCTCCAGGAGGCGTTCGCCGCGATGATCGAGCACACCGATGCGCAGATCGGTCGGCTGGTTGAATTCCTGCGGTCCCTGGGACGTCTCGACAACACGTTGCTCATGGTGGTGTCTGACAACGGGGCCAGCCAGGAGGGCGGACCTCTGGGCGTCATGGACGAGTTCAGCTTCTTCAACATGTTGGGAGAGGACATCGATGACCTCGTGGCCGACCGCCTCGATGACATCGGTGGACCCCGCTCGCATTCGAATTACCCGTGGGGCTGGGCCCAGGCCGGGAATTCTCCCCTGCGCTGGTACAAGCAGAACACTTACGGGGGTGGGGTCCGGGACCCGCTCATAGTGCACTGGCCGGCGGGGATCGATTCGACCGTCCAGATCCGGCGACAGTTCTGCCATGCCGTGGACGTCACTCCCACCATCCTGGACGTGACCGGTGCCCCACTGCCAGAGAACTTCGGAGGTCACCCTCAGCTCCCCCTCCACGGTCGCTCCCTTCGACCCACCTTCTCCGACCCAACGGCACCACCACCACGATCGATCCAGTACTTCGAGCAGATGGGTCACCGCGGCATCTGGATCGACGGCTGGAAGGCCACCACCTACCACCGTCCAGGGCAACCCTATGACCTGGAAGAATGGGAGCTCTTCCACCTGGACGACGACTTCTCAGAGTGCCACGACCTCTCCTCTGATCAACCCGAGCGCCTGCGGAGCATGGTCGACGCCTGGTGGGCCCAAGCCGGTGCCATGGGCGTGCTCCCCTTGGACGACCGCACCATCGAGCTGTTTGGCGCGGACGTGCGCCAGACATCACCTCATGCGTCCCTTCGTTACGAGTACCGACCGCCGCTTTCGCACATCCCAGCCGACGCCGCTCCCCTCCTCGGCGGCCGCCCCTGGACCATCACCGCCGAAGTGCTGGTCGACTTCCACCCTACGGGCGTGCTCTACGCCCGAGGCAGTCACAACGTGGGACACGCGTTCTTCATGGACCACAGCCACCTGCACTTCGACTACAACGCCCTCGGACGCCACTTTCGAGCCAGCGCTCCGGCCAACCTCACGCAGGGGCGTCACGTGCTCGAAGCCAGGTTCGATCGAAACGGTGCAACGGGCGTCCTGAGCGTGGTGGTCGACGGTGAGGAGGGTGCCCGGGTGCCCGTTCCCCAGATCGTCAGGATGCTCGGTTCCACCGGCATGGACATCGGCTGCGACCGGCTCTCCGTTGTCGTTGACGATTACCAGGGGCCCAATGAGTTCACCGGCGCGATCGAACGCGTGGTGTTCGAGCTCCGTGGCCGGCGATCAAGTGAGGACGTAGCGGCCACCGCCCACACTGAGATGGGGAGGGAATGACCGAACCCGTGGTCACTCCCCGATAGAGCATCGAATCTTCCTCTCTATCTCGCCACGCGGTAGCGCACGCCGCTCTCTTCATGTGACCTTCGGCCCTGGAGCGCCGACCCACGCGTCCTTATCGTGGAGCTAAGCGGCGAGAGGCACCCTTGGCCCGCGCCGATGGAGGTCGTGGCTGGTGGACGCGAGATCCGGTGGGGCGCTGCACTCGAGGCTCGGGCGCACCCGAACATCTGGGACGTCGCACTGCTGCACAGAGGGTGCCCCCCGTACGCGCGAATGCGGGCGTGGCGGTGGTGGCAGGGCGGTGTGGTCGGCGGGTGCCCCCCGTACGCGGGAATGCGGGCAACAGGTGCCACACATCCGGTTGGGCCCGTCACCGCACCTGGATCCGGTACGTCTGAACACGACGACATCGCACCCGCCCCGGGGCCCCACGGTAGGGCGCGGCTCCGAATGAGATCCGCGCTATCCCAGAGAGATCGCAGATGGACGGTCTTGACCATCCTGTGCATCAGCCTCCTTGTAGTCAGCTTGGACGACACGGTCCTCAACGTTGCCTTGCCCGATATCGTCCGGTCACTTCGCGCATCGTCAAGTGATCTGCAGTGGGTGGTCGATACGTATGCAGTGGTCTTTGCCGGGCTACTGCTCGTATTGGGCAGTTTCGGAGACCGCTTCGGACGCAAGTGGGTCCTGCTGGCCGGCCTTGTCGTATTCGGCTCGAGCTCGGCAGCTTCGGCCTTCGCCTCGGCTCCAGAGGGATTAATTGCCGCCCGCGCGGTCATGGGTGTCGGCGCGGCGGCCATCATGCCGTCCACCCTTTCAATCCTCACCAACGTGTTCATCGACGCCGATGACCGGTCTCGGGCCATCGGAATCTGGTCGGGCACCACCGGACTCGGCGTTGCCGTCGGACCGGTCGTCGGCGGATGGCTGCTCGCCAACTTCTGGTGGGGCTCCGTGTTCCTGGTGAACGTGCCAATCTGCATCGTGGCGATCGTCGCTGTTGCGGTGATCGTTCCTAACTCCCGCGACGAGGCGGCGAAACGTCCGGACCTCCCGGGTGCTGCCCTTTCCACGGCAGGTATCGCCCTGCTGCTCTGGGGGATCATCGAAGCTCCGACACAAGGATGGTCGTCCGCCAAGGTCACGGGGACCGTATGCGTGGGGCTCGTGCTGTTGGCTGGCTTCGTGCTCTGGGAGCGGCGCTCAGATCACCCCTTGCTCGAAATGAGCCTATTCCGATCTCATCGGTTCACGGGAGCGGTGAGCGCCATGGCCCTTGTGATCTTCGGGCTCATGGGAGGGCTCTTCCTCTTCACCCAGTACCTGCAGTTCTCACTCGGATTCAGTGCCCTTGAGACGGGGTTACGCATTGCACCAATCGCGCTGGTGCTGATGGCCGTCGCGCCGATCTCCAGCTTCCTCGATCGGCATATAGGCACGAAACCGGTCGTCGCGACCGGGATGGCGCTCGTCGCCGTAGCATTCGCCCTTCTGACTTCGACCACTACTGCGAGCAGCTACTGGCAGTCGTTCCCCGCGTTTCTCTTGATGGGAGTAGGGGTCGGACTGGCATTCGCTCCGTGTACCGAGGCCGTGATGGGGTCGGTACCACTCGACCGGGCGGGTGTCGGGTCGGCCACGAACAGCGCGTCCCTTCAGATCGGTGGTGCGACCGGGGTCGCAGTCCTCGGCAGCCTCCTGAATTCCCGCTACAAGGCGCAGATGTCGCACATCCTCGTGCCGTACCACCTGTCCCACTCCATCTCCACGCTCATCGAAAGCTCACTCGGAGGAGCACTCGCCGTGGCGGCTCAAGCACCGGGACACCTCGGTACGCTCCTCGCATCGGCGGCGCGCGGAGCGTTCGTGAGCGGCATGGACCTGGCCGTCACCGCCGCGACGGGTGTCGTTGCAGCAGCGGTGCTCCTCGTCGTCGCCGTACTGCCCAATCGGCCGCACCATCCTCGTAGGGAGAATCCACCACCGGCAGTCCTCGGACGCGGGGACCCCGGTCGCTCCAGACCGTGACAGTTCCGCCACCGCACCCGAGCTGATACCGCTAGGCTGACATTGACGGAATCCTGGTGCGTCGGACACTGAGACCTCTCCTTGCCGCCCGCACGCGACCAGGCGCCCGTCCCACAGCTTGTGCGGGAGTCGGGCGCCTCGCCTCAGTTGTCACCCCGGAACTGACAGTCGCAGGGCTGTGCACCTCCGGACCATCACGGCCCGATGCCGCTCCAGCGCCCCTGTGTAGCGAACGCATTTCGGCGGTCAACGGTGCCTCGGAGCCCTTCAGCCATCAGCTCCGGTGCGGAATCCCCAATCGGGTGACTCTAGTCATCGGACCTTGCCACCTCCTTTCAGATCCACTCGGTGATCCACTTCCTATAACAGCGGGATGCCTCCAGCTATGCCCGGAAATGACTCTCGAGTCATGGGCTCATTCGCTCGATTGGCCATGGCCCTCCTCGGATATCGTCCACGAGGGAAGTCCCGCCACCGGGCAGGGATTTCGCCGTTCACTCGGGACGACCGAACCCTTCGACGGCGAGGACGAGAAAGAGCCCGGCGAAGCAGCAGACGAACCCGATCTCGAGCGAGATGGGGAGCGTGTAGCCGAACAAGCTCACACCGGTCGAGAACCGCTCGGCGGCTGCCGGCGGCATCCGCTGAGCGGCGAAGACGACATGTCGTAGCGGGTCCACCGCGTACGTGAGGGGGTTGAGCCGGGTGATGACCCCGAGCCATGCGGGGAGTCCCTTCAGGGGGAAGAGCGCCCCGGAGAGGAACAGCATGGGAAAGAGGAGCAGCTGCATCACGACTTGGAACGCCTCGATCTTCTGGATCCTGCTGGCGATGAAGACCCCGAAGGTGGTCATCGCCACTGCCATGAGCAGCTCCAGGCCGACCACCTCAAAGACAAGCGCTACGTTAAGCCGGACTCCGATGAGCGGAGCAAGAGCCAGCATGACGGTGCCCTGGGCGGCAGCGATGCTGGCGCCACCCAGGGTCTTGCCGATCACAAGCGATGCCCGGCTCACGGGAGCCACGACCATCTCGCGCAAGAAGCCGAACTCCCGATCCCAGACGATCGAGATCGCCGAGAAGATTGCGGTCATGACCACTGACATGGCGACAATGCCGGGAAACACGAACTTCTTGAATGTGAAGCCAGCAGTCGTCCCGACCAGAGTGGTCATCCCGTAACCGAGAACGAACAGGAAGAGGATCGGCTGCATGAAGCTGGACAGGATCCTCGTCCGGGTACGAGCAAAGCGGATGAGCTCGCGCTCCCACACCATCCAGATGGTCCGCACCTCTCCCCGGAGGTCGCCACGTTCGTCTGACAGGGCTGGCACAGCAGAAGCGACGCTGGTCACGGGATCCTCCTAACGGTGCCGAGCGCGCGCCCGCATTGCCATAGGCAAGGTGCGCTCGGCATGCTCATCTCGGATCTGACGGCCGGTGAAGTGCAGGAATACGTCGTCGAGCGTCGGGCGGTGGACGTGGACATTGCGGATCGGCGTGGCGGCGATATCGATGAGCCGTGCGACCTGGGATTCGCCGTCGGGGGTGAACACGACGACCGCATCGGAACCCATTTTCACGTTGTAGCCAGCCTGTGACAGTCGCGACGCGACGAGGTCGTTATCCGCCGACGCCAGCTCGACCGTATCGGCCGCCACCTGGCGTTTCAGGGCTGCGGGCGAATCGAGTGCGACGATCGAGCCGTGGTCGATAATCGCGATGCGGTGGTGGCGTCCATCCCTTGGTGTAAATGTCAGCGGGCGTAGGTTCCTTCGAGAAGGTAACTACTCAGGTCCGCGCGAAGTCCCAGTTGAGAGGCACCGGAGGTCGTGCCGGCGCGTCAGGCGGGTGACGGTGTCGGCGGGAGCCATAGTGTGCCGGTGAAGACCCCGCGGAGCCCCTCGATGACGTCGGCCCCGTGCTTGTTCATCGTCGAGATGTAGCTGCGGATCGCGCAGAACCCCTGGGCGCCGGCCAAGGTGCGCCACGAGCCCGAGATCTTCTGCTGCAGCTTGACCATGCGGATGTCGCGCTCGGCCTGGTTGTTGTCCCAGGGCACGTCGAAGTCGGTGAGGAAGCGGAGCACCTCGTTGCGGTGTGCGTCGAGGCGCAGCACGAGGTTGTGGGCCTTCTTCTTCGCACCCGCATACGAGGTGCAGCCCCCACAGGGGTTCTCCCGTTGGCCCCTTGCGATGAGCGTGCCGTAGCGGACACGGAGCCCGTGCAGGTCGCCTGGGGCAAGAGCGGTCCTGCCGGCAGCCTTGGCTGTCTCGACCGCCTCTTTCATGTCCACGAGCAGGTCGATGAGCTCGTTGGCCCAATCCTGGGAGAGGTTGTCGACCACGCCCTGGAGTTCGCGGGCGTGGTGGGCGTTGCAGAGCGCATGGAGGACCGCGTAGCTCTTGTAGGAAGCCCAGCCGTCGTGGACCGCCACGCCCTCCATGCGTCCGATGACCGAGAGCGCCTCCATGCCGGCCTTCCCCCGGCGCTTGTCGCAGACGAGCAGGGTGTACAGGCTGGTCGACGCGACGTGGACCCAGTGGAGTGACCCCTCGGTCCTCGCCCCGGTCTCGTCGAAGTGGACGGCGGGAGCCGCGGCCAACAGGTCGGCCACGACCTGGGTGAACAGGCCGAGCGCTCCACCGGCCTCCTTCACGATGGCGACGAGCGTGCCCTCGGCGATGCCGATCCCGAAGACATCGGCGAACAGCCGGCGCATCCGGTCGTAGGGGAGGTGCTGGTAGACGGCAAGGTAGCAGGTGAGCGCCCGGATGCTCGGTCCGTAGCACGCAGGGGCGGTGGCCTCTCTCGGTGCCTCGGCCTTGGTCACACACCCGCAGCGACAGCGCCTCGTCTCCATCTGGTGCTCGGTGACGTAGGGCCGCACCGCAGGCAGGTCGAAGACCTGGCGGGACTCGGACCCCTCGACCTCCCCCTGGGCGAGGTCGGCGCCGCAACGCGTGCACGACGCCGGGGCGTGGACGACCACCTCGTCGGGATGCTCGACCGGGACGAGGTACGAGCCCTCTTGGCCGGGCTGCTTGCCCGGGCGTCGCTGCGTGGCCCGCCGGGCCTTTCGGTTCATCGAAGGAGGCTTGGCCAGTCCCTCTGCCGACGGGGGCATCGAGGAGTTGCGGGGGTTCTGCCCCATGCGCTCTTCGAGCTTGGCGAGACGGGCTTTCAGCTCGGTGTTCTCCACCTGCAGACGCTCGATCTCGACGCCCCGCTCAGCAGCAACCTGTTCCCAGTCGACCGGCACGCAGACCAGTACAGCAACGATCGGGACAAATCGCGAGCACCCGCGTCTCCCATTCGCGCTGGTCACGCGAAAGTTTCGAAAGTTCCTCGCCGGAACCGTCGATCAGGGCGCTGCCGGGGGCCATCAGGCGGTGTTGAGGGCCTGAGTAGTTACTCCAATACTACGCACTCCACCCCAGCGAACAGGAGGCTTCTAGCTGCCCCGTGCATTGCTCGATAGGAAATATTCCTGTTGCGCTTGTCGTGGTCCAAACCGGGAATTACCGCAAGACGTATGCCATCCATCGAAATGAGCGGGCACACCTCGCGGTTCTTTATCTGCGATGCGAGCACCTGAAAGTCGGTCATGCCTGGAGACGTCCGATCCATCCTCTCGTGGACAGGAGGCTTTGGTCGATCCGATTTCACGCACTTGATCAACGAGTAGGCGAACCTCATCGCAAGTTCCGACTTGCCCGAACAAGGAGGGCCCGAGACGACGACGATTCGCTTAGCGGTCGTGGGATCATTCGGGAGCGCTAGCTCCACATCTTCGCTCACTGGGTCTCCCAATGATCGAGCTTCCCTAGGTTCCAGCAGATGGCACGCGCGATGATGTCTGCCACTCCCTCGCCATCCGAACAGGATGACACGTAGCCCGCGGTGAGTTTCACGTCGGCCGATGCATTAGCGGGGACAGCTGAGAAGCCTGAACGACGCAACATCGCACGGTCGCCATCGCTGTCGCCCACGGTCAGGGTCTCCTCGATCGAGACTGGCTTGCCTACCTCCGGTGGGAGTCGTTGAAGCAGCCACGACAGTGCACTGCCCTTCGAGACACCGGGTGGGGCAATGTCTACGGCCGATTTGCTGAAAGACACTTCCATGGCCAACCCGGCCGCGTCGAGCGCATTACGTATGTGGCCAGCAAGCTCCTCGCTCGAAGCAGAGGGTTTGGGATGGAGCGTCATTAGGAGCACCTTCCCCATCGACGTCGTGGCTGTGAACCTTTTGGCCACCGAGGCGACCACGTCTCTTGCCGCCGCCAGAGCGCTGTCATCGACGGGCAGCAGTTCATGGCGTCGTCCGACGGCGGCCCTCCGGTTAAAAATCCCTGCTCCCCCTTCGAATATGGCTGGCAATGGAGATGCGATGAAAGCTGAGAACGCTTCGACGAACGATGCTTGGCGGCCAGAGGCGATCGTGATCAGTGGGGTAGCGCAGCGGTGCGGGAGTCGCGCCCACGCCGCCTGGTTTGCTCGTCTGATGAGGTCGAGCGCTGCATAGTCGTAGACGCGTTCGTTGAGGTTGAGACATCCCTCTATGTCTGAAATGACGACGCGAATGCTCGGGTTCCGTGCGGGTGGAGCAGTTGCAGCGGAATCGAGTAGGTCAGAAAGTTGTGCAGAACAATGACTCATCGCCTGAAGCAGGATAGCGCGCTAAAATAGATGGATTGGCCCGATCGTGCACGAAAGGTCGCGGCGAGCGCGCCGAGGCGCATCCGCGGGAATGCGGCTCTACGCGACGAGGCGTGGGGAGCGTCCCCTGATTCGTGCAGTTGGGCGAGTCTCCCATTGAACCCCTGAGTGGAGCAACAGCCGGAGGCGATAGTTCTCGAAGTTCCGTAG
>JAJYWF010000048.1 GCA_021791635.1 Actinomycetes bacterium | reverse complement strand
CGTCCCGGCCGGTGGTGCGATCCCATCGGATGAGAGGAAGGCAGGTACCAGCATGGCAAAGGTGGAGCGAGTTGTCATCGGCGGGGTGGACACTCACAAAGACGTCCATGTCGCAGCCGTGGCCGACGAGGTGGGGAGGATTCTCGACACGGCCAGTTTCGAGGTCACGACCAGGGGTTATCAGGGACTGCTGGCCTGGATGGGTTCGTTCGGCGAGCTGGCCAAGGTGGGCGTGGAGGGCACCGGCACGTACGGGGCAGGCCTGGCTCGTCACCTGGGAGCAGCAGGAATCGAGGTGATCGAGGTCAACCGCCCCAATCGCCAGTTGCGTCGCCGACGGGGCAAGTCCGACACCGTCGACGCCGAGGCAGCTGCCCGGGCGGCCCTGAACGGCGAGGCGACGGTGGTGCCCAAGACCCAGGCCTCGGTCGTCGAGTCCATCCGGGTCCTGCGGGTGGCCTTCACCTCGGCCCGGGACAGCCGCACCCGGGTGGCCCTCCAGATCCGGGACCTGATCGTGACCGCCCCAGACGTGCTCCGAGCGATCCTCGGGCCGCTCTCGACCGCCGAGCGGGTGGCGCGTGCTGCCCGGTTCCAGGTGACCGGCGACGTGGCCGAGCCTGTCGTTGGGACCAAGCTCGCCCTGCGCACCCTGGCCCGGCGCTACCAGGCGCTCAGCGCCGAGATGGTCGAGCTTGAGACCGCCCTCGACGAGCTCACCGCCCGGGCCAACCCGGCTCTTCGGGGCGCCAAGGGTGTCGGGCCCGACGTAGCCGCCATCTTGGTCACTGCGGCCGGCGACAATCCCGAGCGGCTCAAGAGCGAGGCGGCCTTTGCCGCCATGTGCGGCGTCTCGCCGATCGAGGCATCCTCGGGCAAGACGGTCCGTCACCGGCTCAACCGCTCTGGCAACCGCCAGGCCAACCACGCCCTGTGGCGGATCGTCATGGTGCGGCTCAGCACCGGCGATCCGGCCACCAAGGCCTATGTGGCACGCCGCACGGCTGAAGGCAAGAGCCTGCGAGAGATCGTCCGGTGCTTGAAGCGCCACGTGGCTCGGGAGGTCTACCGCCACCTGGTCCGCCCCGAGGCCGTCCCGGTCGGCAGCGACCTGCGGGCGGCACGCCTGAGCGCTCGCATCAGCCTCCAGGCGGTTGCCGACGCCCTCGGCAGCTGGCCCACCCGGATCTCGGAGCTCGAACGCGGGCTCACGCACGACACCGCACTGGCCCGGCGCTACGTGAAGTGGCTCGACGAGCGCAGCGCGGACGCCCCAGAAGCTGCCCAACTCGCGGCTTGACAACGATAGGAGCATCAGCGCCCGGAGGTGGCCCTTCGGCGTAGCTCGGAGACGGCGTCGACGAAAGAGCTTCCCAGCAGCTCGACATGGGAGACGAGGTCCGGGCAGGCCATGATCCCGACATCGAGGCGGTGGGCTTCGCTCAGGACGGTGACGTTCATCGCCATGCCCTCCATCACCGGTCCCATGGGGAAGATCGCCGTCACCCGGGCCCCGACGCAGTAGAGGTCGATGGGTGGGCCGGGGATGTTCGAGATGATCAGGTTCGACACCGGTGGCACGTAGTTGGCCAGCTTCAGCCTGGAGAACAGCCAGGCCCCGGTCCCCATCACCGCCGGAGCGGCGATGGCGGTGAGCTCCTGGAGCGCACGGGTACCGAATGCAGAATGGAGGGCCTTGGAGGCCACAGCGTGGTCATGAACCTCGTGCAGTCGGGCCACCGGGTCATCGGGCTCGAGAGGCAGGGCGACCATCATGTTCGACAGGTGGTTCCCGCCCCGGTCCTGATCGCGGCCTGGGCCCTGGCCACCGCCCCGGTCCGGTCCCTCCCCTCGGGCGTCCACGGGGACGGCGGCGACGAGGGGTCGTGGGGGCAGGCCTCCCGAGGTCGTCGACAGGTACCGGCGCAGCGCGGTGGCGGTGGCCGCCAGCACCACGTCGTTCACCGTGGCCCCGAACGCCTGTCCGATCTCCCGGACGTGGTCCAGGTCGACCGTGACCAGGCTGACCGAGCGCCGGGTGCTCAGCGCGCCGTTCAGGACCGTACGCGGGGCGAGCAACGGCACCGCCTTCCCCGAGCGCCGCTGTGCACCCCACGTTCGCGCCGTGTCGACCAGCCCGCCCAGGGCGTGCGACACCGCCACAGGGACGTCCCGCTGGCGAGCCAGGAGCGACCGGAGCGAAGACACCACCAGTGTCGGCGCCGAAGGCACGTCGTCGGGGACCCACGGCTCCGCGGGGGGAGGCACCGGTGGAGCGTCGGGAGCCAGGTCGAACAGGGAGGCCAGGAGCTCGCCACCGGCCGCACCGTCCATGATCGAATGGTGCAGCTTCGCCACCAGCGCCACCGACCCGGTCTCGGTGCCGACCGGTCCGGACCCACCCGGGCCTCCCACCGAGGGCTCCAGGCCCTCCACCACCCACATCTCCCACAAGGGCCGGCTTCGGTCGAGGGGTCGGCCGGCCACCTGCCCTACGAAATCCTCCAGGTCCTCCCAGGAGACGGGCGCGGCGAGTGGCGCCCGGCTGACGTGGCGGGCGAGGTCGAACTCGGGATCCTCGATCCACACCGGATGGTCGATGGCGGCCGGTGGTGCCAGGGCCCGGTGGCGGAACGCCGGGATGAGGTGTAGGCGCTCCGCCAGCACCGAGACGATCTCCTCGGTGCCGAACGGGTGGTCGAGCCCCGAAGGGTCGAGGACGACGACCCCCACCACGTGCATAGGCATCGTCGGGGTCTCGATGTACAAGAACGCCGCGTCCATGCCGCTCATCCGCTCCATCGGACACCTCCGCTCCGTCGGCCACCTCTTGGCCCCGCCCCACCGGTGGTCACGGCGTCGTGCCCACCGGCCACGGCGCCTCCCGGGCCACCGACCGGGCCCACGTGTAGTCGGCCTTGCCACTGGGAGACCTCACGATGGCCGGGACCACGACCACCTGGCGGGGGATCTTGTACCCTGACAGCCGGTCCCGGAGCCGGGTACGGAGGTCGTCGGTGTCGAGGTCCCCTCCGGGACGGGCCTCGACCACCGCCACCACCCGTTCCCCGAATGTCTCATCGGGCACTCCGACCACGACGGCGTCAGCGACCGCCGGGTGGTCCTTCAACGTCGCTTCGACTTCGTCGGGGTAGACCTTCTCTCCTCCCGTGTTGATGCACAGCGAGCCGCGCCCGAGCACCACGATCGTGCCGTCGGCGTCGACCCGGGCCAGGTCGCCGGGCATCACCCAGCGCTTCGCACCGGCGGTGACGAACGTCGACGCCGTCTTGTCCGGATCGCCCTGGTAGCCGAGGGGGATGTACCCGGATCGGGCCAGTCGCCCCACCGTCCCGCTCCCGGCCACCACCGGGCGCAGGTCGTCGTCGAGCACGTCGGTGCGGTCGTTCACCCGCAGGCGGGGCGGGCCGAACGGGTCGTCCGGCGGAGCCTCGCCGCCCACCTGCCCGGTCTCAGAGGAGCCGAACAGGTCGGCCTGGATCACCCCGGGCAGCAGCTCGGAGAGCCGGGCCTTGGTCGACGGGGAGAGCATCGCGCCGCCCGAGCCGCAGGCCATGAGCGAGGACACCTGGTAGCGGTCCCGGTGGGCGGCCAGCTCTTCGGCCAGGGGCCGGGCCATGGCGTCGCCGACCACCACGAGCACGCTCACCGCCTCTTCGCCGACGAGCCGCCAGACTTCGGCCGGGTCGAAGCGGCCGTCGGGGAGGGTGACGACGGTTCCCCCGCCGAACAGGGTGGAGAAGGCCAGCCAGTGGCCGCTGGCGTGCATGAACGGCGGGACGGCGAGGGCCACGATCCCGGTGGGCAGGATGCGCCGGGCCAGGTCGACCGGGGCCGTGATGTGGTCCCCCAGCGACAGGGGGTCGCCCCCGCCCATGGCCGCGAAGAAGATGTCCTCGTGGCGCCACAGGACCCCCTTGGGAAGGCCCGTGGTCCCCCCGGTGTAGACACAGTAGAGGTCGTCGGCCGATCGCGGGGGGAAGTCACGGTCCGCAGACGACTCCTGAAGGCACGCCTCGTAGTCGATGGCCCCGTCGACCTCGGCCCTCCCACCGGACCCGTCGCCGTCACCGCCCGAAGGCCACCCCACGGCCACGAGCACCCGGCGCTCGGGCATGGCCTCGATGGCGGCGGCCACGGCCGGGGCGAACCGCCGGTCGTAGACCAGCCCGACCAGTCCGGCGTCCCCGTAGAGGTACGCCAGCTCGCCGGCGACGTATCGGTAGTTCACGTTCACCGGGACGGCCCGCACCTTGAAGCACGCCAGCATCCCCTCGATGTACTCCGTCCCGTTCGTCAGCTGCAGGCCGACCCGGTCCGCCGGGCCGATCCCGGCGGCCTGCAGGGAGTGGGCCAGACGACTGGCCCTGTGGTCGAGCTCGGAGTACGTGAGGCGTCGGTCCCCGGCCACCATGGCCGTCCTCTCCCCGACGGTGTCGGCCACCTGCTCGAAGAGGTCCGCCAAGTTGAACTCCATCGGCTCCACCTCCCACCTCCGCCCACGCTCCCCGTGGTCGTGCACCAGCCGTTGTAGCATGACCGCCGCCGGTGCAGGTGAGGCTGGGATACCCGGCACCGGTTGACGGGGAGGGGACCCGAACATGGCGCAAGCCCGACAAGAGATCCATGGTCTCGCTGCTCCGGGCGCTGCCCGCGGCGTCGGGGAAGGCCTCGTTCGGCGGGAGAGTGCCCTGCGGGCCGTCCCGGCGCGTCCTGCCCCGACTACCCTGGCCCGACGGGTGGCGGCCGATGTCGCCCGCCGGTACCGGTGGGCGGAGCGCTTCGTGGTGCGCCGGTCGGCAGTTCGAGCGGCCATGGCCGTCCCGCGCACCTTGGGGTTCCTCGGCTCGGCCCTGACCACGGGGAACGTGGCCGACGCCGTCCCCGCTCCCACCTTGACCGTGGCCCTGGCCGCCCAGGTGGCGATGGACGAGGCGCTCCTGGCGCTGGCCATGACGCCGAGCCGGTTCCCGCACCGGGCCGACTACGAGCAGGTAGAAAGCGAGCTGCACGCCGCCCGGCGCCTCCATGCCCGGCGCGGCTGGTCGGCCCGCCCCGGCAGCTACCACCGTCGGCCTCCGGCCCTCACCGACGGCGACCTGCACCGGAGCCACCACTCGGCACTCGGGACGAGCTACGAGAGGATCGCCTTCGACAGCGGCTTCACGCCCCGTCCGGACGAGCCGGGGGCCGAGCGATGGAGCTCCTACCTCCCCAACCGCACGGCCGTGGCCCACCTGGTGCGCCACGCCTCCGGTGATCGACCTTGGGTCATCGCCGTCCACGGGTTCTGCATGGGCTCGCCGGTGATGGACTTCCGGGGTCTCCACGTGGCCCGGGTCCACCGCGAGCTCGGCATGAACGTGGCCCTCCCGGTCCTCCCCCTGCACGGCCCCCGCAAGGTGACCAGGCTGAGCGGAGAAGCCCTGCTGTCGTTCCAGCTCATGAACGCCGTGCACGGGCTCACCCAGGCCGTGTGGGACATCCGGCGCCTCATCGGGTGGGTGAGGACCCAGGGTGCCACCTCGATCTCGCTCTACGGCGTCTCGTTGGGCGGGTACGTGGTGTCGCTCCTGGCCGGGCTCGAGGACGGGATCGACGCCGTCGTGGCCGGCATCCCGGTGTCGGACCTGCCGGTCCTGTTCGGCCGCCACAGCCCGCCCCACGTGAGGGACCGGGCCGTCGAGCACCACATCCTCGACGGCACCGCCGACGAGGTGTTCCGGGTCGTGGCGCCGATGTCCTTCGACGCCCGGGTTCCCTGGGAGCGGAGGTTTGTCTTCGCCGGCTACGGGGACCGCCTGGCCTTGCCGGACCAGGCCCAGCGGCTCTGGCGCCACTGGGACGAGCCGAGCATCTGCTGGTACCCGGGAAACCACGTCGGCTATCTCTGGTCGCGCCAGGTCGGCGACTACGTGGCCGACTCACTGTGCCTCGGAGCCTCCTCCAAGGGGCGCGTCCCCACGCCGACCTGAGGGAGTGGGCGGCCGTGGAGCCGATGACCGGCATCGACGCCAAGTTCTTGTACTCGGAGACGTCGACGGCCCACATGCACACGTTGAAGGTGGCCGTGGTCGCTACCGGCGACGCTCCCGGCTGGTTCGGCTTCGACCAGGTGATGTCCGTCCTCGGCCAGCAGATGAGCACCCTCCCACCCCTGCGACGTCGGCCCGTGCCCGTGCCATTCGGCCTGGGCCACCCCGTGTGGATCGAAGACCCTGACTTCGACCTGGCCAACCACGTGTCGTGGAGGACGGCCCCCGCCCCCGGTGACGACCGCCAGCTGGCGGCGATCGTGGCCGACATCGCCGGCGCACCGTTGCGGCGGGACCGTCCGCTGTGGGAGCTGGTGGTGGTGGACGGCCTCTCCGACAACCGGGGTGCGGTCGTGGCCAAGCTCCACCATGCCGTGGCTGACGGAGGTGCCGCCGTCGCCCTGCTCCAGAGCGTGGCCCGCGGCGTCGAGCGCCAGCTCGCCGCCCATCACGGTCCCGGAGGGCCGGGCCCCGAACCGGCACCACCTGATCCATGGCGTCCCGAGCCGGTCCCTGACCGGCGGCGGCTCCTCCTCCTGTCGGCTCGCCAACACCGCGACCGGCTACGCGATCTCCCCCGCCTGATCCGGAGGTCCTACCGCGGGATGCGCGCCTCGGAGTCCCGGCGACGGTCGCTCCCGGTCCGGCCTCCGCTCCCTCTCCAGGCGCCGCGCACGTCACTGAACGTGTCGCTCACCAAGGAGAGATGCTTTGCCATGACCCGCCTGCCTCTGGACGACCTGCGTGCAGTCCGGCGCGCCCACGGCACCACGCTGAACGACGTCTACCTGGCCGTGTGCGCCGGCGCCCTCCGCAGCTACCTGATTGACGGCGGTGAGCTACCCCGTCGCCCCCTGGTGGCCAGTGTGCCGGTGTCGACCGACCCTGACGGTACCCGTATGGCCGGGAACCGGGTGGACAACCTCTACGTGAGCATCGGGACCGACATCGCCGATCCGATCGAACGGCTCCTCCACATCCACCGGGTGGCCGCGTCCGCCAAGGAGGTGCGCCGCGAGCTGGGTCCCGATCTCCTCGAACAGCGGGCGGCCATCGTCCCACCCCAGCTCTACCGGGCCTCGGTCCGAGCCTGGACCCGGACCCACTTGGCCAACCGGGTCCGCCCCCCGCTGAACGTCGTCCTGTCCAACGTGGCCGGACCCCACGACCCCATCGCCTTCGGCCCGGTCGCCCTCCAGGCCATCTACTCGGTGGGGCCCATCCTGGAGGGGATCGGGTGCAACATGACGGCGTGGAGCTACGGGGACGGGCTCTACGTGTCAGTCCTCGGTTGTCCGGCCAGCCTGCCTGACCCGTGGCAGCTGGCCGACCGGCTGCACGGCGCCCTGGCCGAGCTGGTTGCCGGTTCGGGGAGCCCGGGCTAGGGGGACCTCTCGGTGGGCGTGCCGGGGCACAGGGCGCCGCCCGATGACCGATCCACCTCCGAACGCCGGCCGGTGGGCCGGCCCGCCGGCCCGCCGGCCCGTCAGCGCGCACCCCCTCGGTAGCGTGCGCCTCGTGCACCACCCACCCGAAGATGCTCACGCCGTGGCCCTGGCTCTGTTCGAGGCCGCGGACCGGGTCGGTGGGAGCCTCCGATCGCGCGTCGCCGCTGTGCTCGAACGTCTTGGCGGAGCGGATGCCCTCATGGATCCCCTCCTGGGCCCCGGTCCATCAGGCCTGGAGCCGGTCCCGGCCGGCACACTGACGCTCCTGCGCTCGGTCCTCTCCCCCGAGGCGGTGGCGTGGTGGGACGATCGGCTCCGGCGGCTCCGCACCCGGTCTGCCGGGACCGGCGTGCCGGGAGGTGGCACCACGGTGGTCACCGTCGGGGACCGGGCCTATCCGGCGAACCTCGGCCAGGTCGCCGACCGGCCACCGTTCCTCTTCTCCCGCGGACCCCTCGTCGCCATGGGCCGTCGCTTGGTGGCCGTGATCGGGACCCGGGAACCGTCCCGGGCCGGTGTGGCACGAGCCCGGCTCCTGGCCACGGCTCTGGCCGAGGCCAACGTCGTGGTGGTATCGGGGCTGGCCGTCGGGATCGACGCCACCGCCCACCGGGCCGCCCTTGCGGCCGGCGGGCCCACCCTCGCTGTGCTGGGCCACGGTGTTGGGCGCCCGCTCTACCCGAGTGCCAACCGGCGGCTCTCCGGTGCCATCCTCGCGTCCGGCGGTGCCCTGGTCTCTCAGTTCTGGCCGGACCAGCCACCGGATCTCAAGAGCTTCCCGGCCCGCAACGTCACCATGTCGGGGCTGTGCGTCGGCACGGTGGTGGTCGAGGCCGGCGAGCGCTCGGGAGCCCGCCAGCAAGCTCGCCGCTGCCTCCGCCACGAAAGGATCCTCTTCCTGCCCCGCCGGCTCGTGGAAACCGAGCCCTGGGCCCGCCGCACCGCCGAACTGGCCGGAGTCGAGGTGTTCGACGCGGACGACCAGGTGCTGGCCCGCATCGACGCCACCGTCGCCGGAGCACCCCGACCGGCGCAGCTCGCCTTCGGTTGAGCCGGTGGCCGTGTCGCGCCTGTTCGAGCGGACGGACGTGGCGGGAGGTGGGGCGCGGGCACGCCCGGCCCCAGAAGGCATCACCGTCCTCCCCCCCGGCCCCGGCATCTGCCTCATCTGCTGCACCGGCACCGGAGGCCGATCAGCCGTCTGCGCCAACTGCCAGCACACGTGCCGCCAGCTCGCCGCCCCCCTCGTCCCCGTCACCCCGATATCCCTGGTCACCCCCGACAGCGCGCTCTACCACCTCCTGTACCGGTACAAGGCGTCCCCTTCGGTGGCCGGCCCCGAGCGCCGCGCCCTGGCGGCCCTGCTGTCGCAGTTCTTCGATCGTCACATGCCCTGTGTGGCGCGCGGGGGCGTCGACGCTGTGGTGGTGGTCCCCTCGTCGACTGGCCGGCGTCCTCCGCCCCATCCGTTGGCCAGCGTCCTGAGTGAGGTCGACACACTGCCCCCCGTCATCTCCTGCCTTGTCCCTGGCCACCACCCCGCCGGACACCGTCGGGCGACGCGGCTCGCCGTCTCGGTCACGGCGGGCCTTCGCGGTGCCCGGATCCTGGTGGTCGACGACGTCTGCACCACCGGCGCCCACCTCCAGTCGGCCGCGTGGGCGTTGCGGACCGGGGGAGCGGCAACGGTCGACGCAGTCGCCGTCGGGCGATTCCTCCGACCGGAGTGGCCGGCTTCTCGTGCCGTGCTCCAGCGGTCGAGCCTGCACCGTTGGGACCCCGGGTGCTGCATCCGTTGCCGGCCCGATCTCGGACCTCCGGCCGGTCTTGGACCTCCGGCCGGTCTCGGGGCTGGGACCGAACTCGGGGCTGGGGCTGGATCGGGGGCACGACGACGGGAGCAGGTCGGCGGTGGTCAGCCTTCCTGATCGAGGTCGGCGGCCTCGATCTCTTCCCGTGAGATCCCGAGGAGGAACAGGATGGCGTCCAAGTACGGCACGCTGAGGGCGGTGTCGGCAGCCTCACGGACCGACGGCTTGGCGTTGAATGCGATCCCGAGCCCGGCCCGTTCCAGCATGTCCACGTCGTTCGCACCGTCGCCGACGGCGATGGTCTGGGCGAGCGGCACCCCAGCCTCCCGGGCGAACCGCTCGAGCGCCGCCGCCTTGCCGGCCCGGTCGATCAACTCGCCGATGATCCGGCCAGTGAGACGTCCGTCGACCACTTCGAGGGTGTTCGCCGCCAAGAGATCGATCCCCAGCCCCGAGACCAGTGGGGCGATCACCTCGGCGAATCCTCCGCTCACCACCGCCGTCACGTAGCCCAGCCGCTTGAGCGTCCGCACCAGCGTCCGCGCTCCGGGAGCGAGCACCAGCGCATCCGCCACCTCGCCGACGGCGGCAGCGTCGAGCCCGGTCAGGTACCCCAGTCGCTTCTTCAGAGCCGGTCCGAATTCCATCCGCCCGGCCATGGCCGCTTCGGTCACCGAGGCCACTTCGGCCGCGCAACCAGCCCGTTCGGCCAGCATGTCGATCACCTCTCCACGCAGGAGGGTCGAGTCAGCGTCGAGCACGATGAGGTGCTTGGCCCGACGGTGGAGCCCGTCGCGCTGGACAGCTACGTCGATCGACAGCTTGGCGGCCTCGTTCCCGAGGTCCCGGCGCAGGCGGACCGGATCTTCACACGTTACCGCCAGCTCGTAGCTGGTGACCGGATAGCTCGACAGGCGCACGATCCGGTCCACGTTGCCCCCCGCGCTGGCGATGCACTCGAAGACCTCCGCCAGGATTCGGGCGTCCAGCTCGGGCGCCAGCACGGTGACCAGGTGCCGCCGTGAGGCCGGCACGTGGGCGTCTCTGCCTGCGTCGACGACGGTGACGTCTACCACCAGGTCGTCTGCACCCCTGGTGCTCTCCGGCCCACCACGTCTGGCCCCTTCGCCCCTGGCGAGGGCCTGCTCGAGAACCCGCCGGACAGCGTCGACGGGAGAGGCGGCACCGTTCTCGCCGGCGTCCACCTCGGCCGTCACCTCGGCGGTCACCTCGGCGGTCAACAGGAGCCGGCCGTGGATGCGGACCTGCTCCACGTCGATCACCGAGAGTGCCCCCGTCCCCTGGTCGGGCCGGGACAGCGCGTCGAAGACCCGCGCCGCGATACCGGGGCGGTCCCGGCCGGTGACCGTGACGAGGAGGGAGGTGGCCTTCACCCGCACCAAGGTAGGCGCAGGCTCAGGCCGTGTCGCTCGTTCCCATCGAGGACACCGAACCGGCCACTCCGACCAGCGCCACAGCCGCCCCGGCGTACGCCACCCAACTGACCGTGACGCTCACCTCGAGGGCGGATGGGATCGAAGTCACGTAGACGAAGTGGTGGACGAATATGACGGCGATCCACAGTGCGAGCTGAATGATGACCAGGAAGCGCAAGGTGAAGAACACGCCGACCGCACCCCGCTGGCCGACCCTCAGGATCGAGTTCGCGATGCCGACGACAACCGTGACCACGGCCACGCCGAGGAGCGCCAGTCGCCACTCCCCGAACTGGTGGGCGATGACCGTATAGGTCGTCTGGAGGGCGGTCCCGCCGGTCACCGTGTAGTACGGGAGGAAGCACGCAGCCACGAGGAGCGCGCTGGTGGTGGCGACGAAGATCCCCCGTGCGTCGACCGACTGCCTGTGGCGACCCGAAGCGGGTGCCCGATTCCGTAGCTGGTCACCGAACTGATCGTCTTCGAGCAGGTAGCCCGGCCGCCCCCGGGTCATGCCCGGATCGCTCCGGCCGTAGGTGCCCCCCGGGATCGCGCCCGGCGCCGTCTTGCCCAGCTCCGCCGGGAGAAGCATGGGGACCGGCGGTGGCAGTGACGGCGCGGCGGGGTTCGCGGCGCTCGCCAGCGGGCCCGGGAGGACCGGGGTCGCCGGCTGCGGCGCAGCCTCCGGGTGCAGGTGCGGCGGGTACCACCGACCGTCGGACGCCAACCACCATCCCGGTCCCTGGGCTACGTCGCTGATGCCGTCCACCTCCCGGGTCCCTCGGTTGGGGAGCGCAGATCCTGGGGACCTGTCGCCCGCCGATCCCGCCGGACGCTCACTCTCCGTTCCCGGGAGCCGACTTTAGTGCTCACCGAGTCCATCGGAGAGGGACGTCGCTCGTCACCGGGCCCCCGAGGGCGCACCGTGGCCAGTGTCGACCCAACCTTCTTCAGACGTCCAGCGCCGGACCACCCGAGCCGGGACGCCGGCGGCCACGCACCGGTCCGGAAGCTCACCCCGGACTACGGCTCCGGCGGCCACCACGACGTGCTCGCCGATGTGGCTCCCCGGGAGGACGACGACGTTCGCTCCGAGCCAGCTCCCCGATCCGATGCGGACGCCGGCTTCCACGGGCCACTGCCGGCCGATCGGCTCCTCCGGGTCGAGGTAGGAGTGGTTCTGGTCGGTGATGTAGACGTAGGGCCCGGTCTGGATATCGTCGCCGAGCTCGATGCTCCAATGCCCGATGACGTGGCTCCCACGCCCGATCACGCATCGATCGCCGATTCGCACGACGGGGTCGGAAGCCATCTCCTGACCCGGGGCCATGCCGGCGGTTACCGACGCGTACGGGCCGATCATGGTCCCTCTCCCGATGCGGACGTAGCGCTCGTTGTACAACGCACCTTGAGGAAAGGCCAGGACGCTCCCGGCACCGAGAGCGCCGAAACGCCGGCCACGGGCGTCGTCGGGCCCGATGGCACCGACATCGCCGGCCCAGTCCCAGGCCCAGTGCACGACGGCCGTCGCCGGGCGCCGGAGCATAGGTGGGAGGGAACGACCCCAGGTCATCGACGTGACCCTACTGTCCGTGCCACCGGTGGCGCCCGGGTGGGTGATCGTCGGGACCGGGTCCGAGCAACTATGGTCAGCGCCGGCACGGGGGCACCATCGACCGGATCGACCACCAAAAGGGTGTCCGGATCGACGACCGGATCGACGACCGGATCGACGACCGGATCGACGACCGCCTCCCGGCCAAAGCGACCGACCGAGGAGCACCAGGAACGGAAGTGGGCGTTGCCCTCCTCCGATGCCGGCCACCGAGCACGGGAGACCACCATCCGCACCGAGCACCTGAATCGACCTGAGAGGCCCGAGCCCACCGGCGGGAAGCTCTCCACCCGCTCGACCAGGGGCGCCCTGGCCACGCTCGTCGCCGGGGCGCTGGTGCTGGCCGGCTGCAGCACCGCTTCGACCACCCACCGGGCGACGGTTCCGAAGGTCACGACGACGACGACCTCACAGCCGGCCACGGCGGGCGCCCTGTGCCCGCTCACCGGCGCGCCGGTCCCCGGTGGTGGCAACGTGCCCCAGCGACCGGCCCTGGCGGTCAAGATCGACAACTACCCGACAGCGCGGCCCCAGTCCGGTCTCGGCCAGGCCGACATCGTCTTCGAGGAGCCGGTGGAGGGCCGGATCACTCGCTACGTCGCGGTGTTCCAGTGCCAGGAAGCCAAGTCGGTCGGGCCCATCCGATCAGCCCGGAACATCGACATCGGCATCCTCGGACAGCTGGGCAAGCCCATCCTGGCCCACATGGGCGGCATCCCACCGGTCCTGGCCAACATCGCAGCCTCACCGATCCTCGACCTCAACCTCATCGACCACGGGACACTCACCCACCAGGCTGCCGGTCGTGTCGCCCCCTATGCCACGTATTCGTCGACCACAGCCCTCTGGGGAGCCTTCTCCAGTGACACCACCCCTCCGGCACCGTTGTTCTCGTACTCGTCGAGTGCCCCGACGGGACCCGACGTGACCCCGGTGACGCAGATCGCCATCCCCTTCTCCAGCTCGTCGAACGTCGTGTGGCGCTTCGATCCGTCCATCGACGCCTTTCAGCGCTTCTACGGGACAACGCCGGATCTCTTGAGCAACGGCACGCAGAACACGGCGGCGAACGTGGTGGTCCAAGAAGTCCAGATCACGTACGGACCGTGGTACGAGAACACACTGGGGGGCCTGGAGGTCCAGGCCAACTTGTACACAGATGCCAGCGGTCCGGCCCTCGTCTTCCGTAGCGGGGTCGAGATCCCCGGGACCTGGTCCCGGTCGTCGCTCGGGCAGCCCACCCAGTACACGTCGACCACAGGCCAGCCGATCACGCTCCAGCCCGGGCCGACGTGGGTGGAGATCGTCCCGAACACAATCACGGTCACCGCCACCCCGCCGACGAAGGCCCCCACCAACGCACCGGCGAGCACCACGACCACCGTCGCCCACACCCCGAAGGCCAAGAAGGCGAAGTAGCGACGGGCCGCACCCGGGCGCCGTGGGGATCAGTTCTCGGCGGCCACCGGGCGCCTCGTGAAGCTCACCGGCATGTGGGACACCCCGGCGTGCTTGTTCGTCCGGACTCTGCGGATCGGTCCCTCGAGACGCAGACCGTCGAAACGGGTCACGATCTCGTGCAGGACGACGCGGATCTCCATGCGCGCCAGGTTCGCCCCCAGGCAGAAGTGGGACTTGAAGCCGAAGGCCACATGCGGGTTCGGATCACGGCGGATGTCGAACTCGAAAGGATCCCCGAACACCTCTTCGTCGAAGTCCGCCGACGCCCACCACAGCGTGACCTTGTCGCCGGCCGCCAGGCGCTGCCCGCCGATCTCGACGTCGGACGTGACGGTGCGCCGGTTGTACAGGGTGGGGCTGGTCCACCGGAGGATCTCCTCGGTGGCCCCCACCAGGAGCGAGGGGTCCTCGCGCAGGGCGGCGAGCTGTCCGGGATGCTCGATGAGCGCGGCCACCCCGAGGGCAATGGCGTTCCGGGTGGTCTCGCTGCCGGCGGCGATCAGGAGTGAGAAGAACATGGTGAGCTCAAGGGGGGAGAGCGCCTCGGGCTTCCCCCCTTCCCCTTCGACCCGGGCGTGGACGACGGCCGAGAGGATGTCGCCGGAGGGGCAGCGCCGCTTCTCCTCGATCAGGTCGGCGGCGTAGGCGGCCATGGCCGCGGCCGCCTCCTGGGTGGCCGTGGTCTCCTCCCCTAGATCACGGTCCTCGTAGGCCAAGGTGGCGTTCGTCCATTCCACCAGGCGGTGACGGTCCTCGGAGGGCACCCCCATGAGCTCGAGGGTGGCCTGGATCGGCAGCTCCACCGCCACTTGGGACAAAAAGTCGCAGCTCCCGGTCTCCTCCACCGTCTCGGCGGCGGCGTCGAGGATCGTCCGGGTGCGGGTCACGAGCTCGTCGTGCATCCGGGCCAGGGCCCGGGGCGACACGGCCGGGGTGACGAGCTTCCGGATCCGGTGGTGGCGAGGATCGTCCATCATGTTGAGCAGGACCCCGGCGGCGAAGCCGTAGGGGAGGTCCTCGATGATGGTCCCGCCCCCCTCGGCGCCGGGGGCCCGCTCGGACGAGAACGTGGTGGCGTCGGAGACCGCCGCCAGGACGTCGGCGTGGCGGCTCAGCACCCAGAACCCGACACCGTCAGGCGTGTGCTCCGTCGGTGGGTGCCACCAGACCGGTGCCTCGCGCCGGAGGAGGCAGAACACGTCGTGGGGGAACCCCCCGGCAAAGCGATCCAGATCCGTGAGGTCGATGTCGTCGAACCGCAACCGCCCTCCCTCCGTCGCCGCCGGCGGCCGCCTCGACGGCCCGTCCGGCAAAAGCCCGTTTCCGGGCCCAGCCCGGCGACCACCGCAGTGGTCCCGGCCAAGAGAGTAACGCAGTTACAGGACTGGCGGCACCGGCTCCTGGAACGCTCAGTCCGCCAGGGTGATCGGCTGGCTGTCGGGGTCGGCACCGACCGGGACGGGGTCGATGCCGACCTCGTCCACGGTCTCCTCGGGTGGGGCCAGGTGCTGGCGCACCCGCTCGTCGATCTCGGCCATCAGCTGCGGGCTCTCCCGGAGGAAGGTCTTCACGTTCTCGCGGCCCTGGCCGAGCTGCTCGCCCTCGTAGGTGAACCAGGCGCCGGACTTCTTCACCAGCCCCAGGTCCACGGCCACGTCCAGCAACGACCCCTCCCGGCTGATGCCGCTGCCGTACATGATGTCGAACTCGGCCTGCTGGAAGGGACGGGCGCACTTGTTCTTCACCACCTTCACCCGGGTCCGGCTGCCGATCATCTCGGCGCCGTCCTTGATGGTCTCGATGCGGCGGATGTCGAGCCGCACGGAGGAGTAGAACTTGAGCGCCCGCCCCCCCGGGGTGGTCTCGGGTGATCCGTACATCACACCGATCTTCTCCCGGAGCTGGTTGATGAAGATGGCGATGGTGTCGGACTTGCTCAAGGTACCCGTCAGCTTGCGGAGGGCCTGGGACATGAGCCGGGCCTGCAGGCCCACGTGGGAGTCCCCCATCTCGCCTTCGATCTCGGCCCGGGGGGTGAGCGCGGCCACCGAGTCGATGACCAGCACGTCGAGGGCTCCGGACCGGATGAGCATGTCGGAGATCTCCAGTGCCTGCTCTCCGGTGTCGGGTTGGGAGATCAACAGATCGTCGACGTTCACCCCGATGGCCCGGGCGTAGACCGGGTCCATGGCGTGCTCGGCGTCGATGTAGGCGCAGATGCCGCCGTTGCGCTGGGCCTCGGCCACGCAGTGCATGGCCAGCGTCGACTTCCCCGACGACTCGGGTCCGAAGATCTCCACCACCCGTCCCCGGGGCAGGCCGCCTATGCCCAGGGCCAGGTCCAGCGAGAGCGCTCCGGTCGGGATGGACTCGATGCCCATGCTGATGTTGTCCCCCATGCGCATGACCGAGCCCTTCCCGAACTGCTTCTCGATCTGGCCCAGGGCCATGTCCAACGCCTTGTCTCGCTCGTCTGCCATCTGCGCTCAATCTCCTCGTGCTCCGGCCGGCCGGCGCCGGTCCGCAGGTCCTGGGTCTGCTGTTGTGGTGCTTTCTCCGTCGGGGTGGATGGTAGGGACAGGGTGTGACGGTGCCCGCCCAACGACCCGCCGGGGCGGTGAGGTCGAGCCGACAGTGGGCACTCTACATGCGAACGCATGTTCGCTGGGGGATGCCCGGCGCCGGTGCCGCCCCGTACCCTCACGGAACGGTCGCCCGAGCCACGACCTCGTACCGGGGACCCGCCGGTCCGAGCCGGGAAGCGACCAGCGTGAGCTCGTCGACCACCCAGCGTACGGACACCGGCAGGCCGACCAGGGCGGGCAGGACGTCCCCGCGACCGCGGGCCAGCGTGAGGTGGCCCACGAACGGCTTCGGATCCAGGCCCAGGTGGTGGCCGAGCGCCGCCGTGCGGACGGCGGATGCGGCGGCCTCCATCCCGGTGACCCTGAGGCACAGCACCGACCGCCCGAGCAACGCGGTCGCCGGGCCGGCGACCACCTCCAGGGACCCCGCCACGCGGTGGGCGGCGTCGGCGAGGGCGGCGGCAGCCACATGCTCCCCGGGCTGGTCGATCTCACCCAGGAAGCCCAGGGTGACGTGCCACCGCTCGGGCGGCGTCCAGCGCACCCCGGGCATGGCGGGACGGGGCAGTGCGGCCAACACCTCCCGGGCGGGGGGTGCGGGCCAGGCGGCGAAGAAGAGGCGCACGAGCTCCAGTGTCCCAGTGCGACGGGACCCGACGGATCCCCTGTCACCACCGGCTGCTAAGCCGTAGCCCGCGTGCCGCCGGTGTTCCCGGCACCGGTGGGACGCCCTCGCACCGGCCCGGTCCCGCCGATCCCCGGCGGTCTCCCGGACACCCGACGGTGCCCTCGAAGCGGTGAGAGCACGAGGAGGTCGAGGCGTGGGCGAGCGACGGGTGGAACAGGACGGGGAGAGTGGAGACGGGGCCACCGTGACGTCACGCCTGGCCCGCCTCGAGCGGGTCACGACCTCCCTGGCGAGGGCGGTGGCCGGACAGGTGCACGAGGTCCGTACCCGGCGCCTGGTGGTGACCGACGCCGACGGGAACGAAGTGGTGGTGGCCGAGACCGTGGGCGCCACCGCCGAGCTCAGGGTCGAGATCCCCGGACCCGATCGCGGGAGGCGCAGCGCGGTGGTGCTGTTCGCCACCGGCCCGGGCACCGGCCTCGGCCCCGGTGTGGGTCTCCAGATCTGGGCCCGGGGCGATGAGGTGGTCGGGCTCGACGCCTGGCCCGGCGACGACCGGCGGTGGCGCGCTCACCTGTCGCTCGACGGGGAGCCCTGAGCACCCACGGGGTCGCCGTCGCTTCGTGCTACGTATCGGTCTGTAGACCTCCGAGTAGCAATTGATCAGGGTTGCTCACGTGGAGGGCGACCTGCAGAAGCGTCTCGGAAAGAACCTCCGGGCCTTCCGCCTGGCCAAGGGTCTCAGCCAGGAGGAGCTGGCCGACCTCCTCGGGTTCCACCGCACCTACGTGGGCGGCCTCGAGCGCGGTGAGCGGAACGTGACGTTGCGGACGCTGAGCCGTCTGGCCCGGGAGCTGGGCGTGGACCCGCTCTCGCTCCTACGCGACACCGGGAGCTGACGGCGCCCTTTCGGGCAGGGCGGGGAGGGCCGAGAGCCGTCGGCGCAGCAGGTCCAGCGCCGAGATGGCCGAGTACTGGCGGATCCGTGGCCGGTCGCCGGGGAGGGTCAGCGTCGCCGTCTCCACTTCGTCGCCGGGCAGCGCCAGGCCGACGTAGACGGTGCCCGGAGCCACTCCTTCCTCACTTTCGGGTCCTGCCACCCCCGTGATCCCGAGGCCGACATCGGCCCGGAGCAGCCGGGCGGCGCCGCGGGCCATCGCCACGGCCGCGGCTTCGCTCACGACCGGGCCGGCGGGAACACCGAGGACGTCCTGCTTCACGTCCGGGGTGTACGCCACGACGCCGCCCCGGAACCAGCGGCTGGCCCCGACCACGTCAACCAGCCGGGAGGCGATGAGCCCGCCGGTCAGGGACTCGGCCGTCCCCAACGTGAGCCGACGGGCCAGGAGCAGGCCGGCCACCGCCGTCTCCATGGTCTCGTCGTCGATGCCGAAGACGATGTCACCGAACCGCCCGACCAGCACCTCGCGGACCATCGCCTCTTCGGCGGCCAGGAGCCCGGCGGCAGCGGCGGCGTCTGGGGCTCGGGCGGTGAGACGCACTTTGATCCCCTCGATCCCGCTGGCCAAGAACGCCAGGGTCACGGTTCCCCCGCCGGGCTGGCCCTCGTGGGTCCCCCGACCCCCGGCGCCGTCGGCACGCGAGGCGTCGAGGACCTCGACCCGTCCCTGGAGTGCTTCGGCCAACGCCGACTCGCTGGTCCCCCAGGTCCGGAGCACCCGGCTCACGATCACCGACTCCTCGCCGGCCTCGACCTGTCGGCGACGGAGGTCGGGGAGGATCCCCCGTTCGAACATCTCTGCCATCTCGTGGGGCACGCCGGGAACGGCGTAGAGCACTTTGTGACCCACCGGGCACATGAGCCCCGGGGCGGTGCCACGGGTCGGTTCGATGATCGTCGCCCCCAGCGGGACATCGGCCTGTCGCCCGTTGGACGGGGGCATATGCCGCCCCCGGGCACCGAACAGCTGTGAGATGCGTTCCTCGATCGTTTCGTCCCGTCGGAGCGGGACGTTCATCACCTCGGCGATCGCCTCCCGGGTGATGTCGTCCTGGGTCGGTCCGAGCCCCCCGCAGACGATGACGCCGTCGGCGCGGGCCAGGGCGGTCCGCAGGGCCAGCACGATCCGATCGTGGTTGTCCCCGACCGCCTGGTGGAAGTGGGAGTCCACCCCGGCTGCCGCCAGAGCCTGGCCCAGCCACGCCGAGTTCGTGTCGGCGATCTGACCCAGCAGGAGCTCGGTCCCCACGGCGACGATCTCCACCCTCACGTCGCTCGCCCTCCCGAAACGCCTCCCGCCGGCCCGTGGACCACCGCCCAGCCGTCGAGGAGGTACTGGATCCCGGTGGCCAGGGTGAGGAGGGCCGCCGCCCAGATGAAGCCCACCTGGAGATCGTGCCGGTGGGCCAGCGGGGG
>JAJYWF010000047.1 GCA_021791635.1 Actinomycetes bacterium | reverse complement strand
GCTCGATCGGAAACCCTCGGCTGCGGCCAGCACACGATGCCTCGGCGCACTCCTGATGCCACGATGACACCCTCGATGTGCTCGACCGCCTGAGCAGCGGCTCTCACGTCCTCGGAACCGGCCATCAGCTCTTCGAGGAGGCCTTCCCCGGCCCGAATGGCCTCGACCTCGTCACGCAGGACCAGGCTGAGCACTCGCAGGACCGGTCGGTCGGCCGCCGGGGCGGCGACCGACCGGTGTCGTTCGTAGGTGGTGACGAGGCGGGGGAGGATCACCCGGTGGAGCCCGGCCAGACGGCCGAGCAGGCGGATCCGGTCGGTGCCGGGTCCGGACGCAGGATCCGCGATCCACGAGCCGTCCTCGAGGGCCGAGAGGGCGTCGCGGGCTCCGATTCCGGGTGGGTCGGTGAGCGCATCACGATCGAAGCCTCGGGCCATCGGCAGGCGATCGGCCCACTCACTGGCGTGCCATGCGTGCTGTGCCCGTAGCTCGTCGAAGTGCACCCGGATGGCAGGGACCGGCGACTCTTCGGGCAGTGAGGGATCCGCCGCCCAGCGTCCGGTGAGCTCGAACAGTCGCGTCTCGAGCCAGCGATAGCCGCCGACGATCTCCGCCGTGTGGGTCATCGACAGAGAGACAGCCTGGTGTGAAGAGCGCTCAGACTTCACCGGGCCCTGCCAGTGTGCTCACCCGGCCGCGCTCGTGGCGCGGCCGGTAGTGGTTCGTGATCGGCATGCGCCGATCCTTTCCGAATGCCTTCGTGGTGATCCGCACGCCGGGTGGCATCTGGCGGCGCTTGTACTCGGCTCCGTCCACCAGGCGCACCACCCGCTCGACGATCTCGCGGTCGAACCCAGCTGCTAGGAGCTCGTTCGAGGTGAGGTCCCCTTCCACATATGCCGCCAGCACCGGGTCCAACAGCTCGTAGGGGGGGAGCGACTGGTCGTCGCGCTGATCGGGACGCAGCTCTGCTGATGGAGGTTTGTCCAATACGCTCGCCGGAATGGGCCCGTCGTGACCTTCGGCCTCGGCCCGGGCGTTGCGGAAGTGGCAGAGGCCGTAGACGAGCGTCTTGGGGACGTCCTTGATGACGGCGAATCCCCCGGCCGAGTCGCCGTAGAGCGTGGAGTACCCCGTGGCCATCTCGCTCTTGTTCCCGGTGGTGAGCACGATGCTCCCGGTTCCGTTCGAGACCGCCATGAGCAGCACGCCGCGCAGTCGGGACTGGAGGTTCTCGTCGGTCAGCCCCTGTGCTGCGTCGCCCAACACCGGTGCCAAGGTGGCCGACACCGCGGAGTGCGCCGGCTCGATGGAGACCACCTCGAGGTCGATCCCGAGTCGCTTGGCCAGCAGCGCCGCATCGGTGAGCGACCCTTCGCTCGAGTATCTCGACGGCATCGAGAGGGCGTGGACGTGGCGAGGCCCCAGCGCGTCCACCGCCACGGTGGCCACCAGCGACGAGTCGATGCCCCCCGACAGGCCCACCACGGCGTCGGTGAAGCCGTTCTTGGCCAGGTAGTCACGAGTCCCGAGGACCAGCGCCTGGTAGACCTCTTCCAGCTCGTCGAGCGGGGACAGATCGGCGGGCGGAGGAAGTGGCGAACGCACCCGGGCCACCGGTACGGAAGTGACGATGTCGACCAGGTCCACCCCCGCTCCTCCTCCGGGTGTCGACGGTTCTCGTGCGACCGTCGGCACATCCAGGATCACCACGTCCTCTTCGAATTGGAGGCCGGCCCCGAGCAGAGCGCCGTCGGCCCCGAGGACGAGGCTCGCACCGTCGAACACCAGCTCGTCCTGCCCTCCGACCTGGTTCACGTAGACGATGCCGCACCCGGCCTGGGCCACTCGCTTGACCAGCAGGTCCAGGCGCTCTGACCGGCGTCCCATGGAGTAGGGCGACGCGTTCAAATTCACCACCAGACCCGCTCCGGCCCTCCCGAGGACCGGCACCGGCCCGCGCGCCGACCACAGGTCCTCACAGATGGACACGCCGAACAGGGCCCCTCCCAGCCGGTAGAGGGACAGGGGTCCGGCTCCCGGCGTGAACCACCGGCGCTCGTCGAACACCCCGTAGTTCGGGAGGACGCGCTTGTGGTGGGACCCGATCACCTTCCCACCCACGCACACCGCGGCGGCGTTGGCCAGTCGGGAGCGGCCTTCACCACGCGACCCGGTGCCCGGGTCGACGGGCGCCACGTACCCCACCACCACCACGCAGTCCGAGGTGCCCTTCGCCACCTCCTCCAGCGCGGCCACGTTGTCGGCGATGAAGCCGGGCTTGAGCAGGAGGTCCTCGGGGGGGTAGCCGGTGATCGCCAGCTCGGGGAGCACGCAGATGTCAGCGTCTACGGCGCGGGCCTTGCCCACCGCGTCGAGGATCCGGCTCACGTTGCCGTCCAGATCGCCTACGACGGTGTTGAGCTGAGCCGCCGCCACTCGCAGTTCCACGTGGGAAGCCTAACGGTGTGCGCCGACGATCCCCACGCTGGTCCCCTCGTGCCGCTGGCGTGCTCCGGCACCGACCTCGGACCGGATCAGATGTCGTAGTAGAGCGCGAACTCCCAGGGATGGGGACGCAGGCGCACCTGGTCGGCTTCTTCCCGACGCTTGTACGCCAGCCACGTCTCGATGAGGTCGTCGGTGAACACGCCGCCCACCTTCAAGAACTCCTGATCACTCTCGAGGGCATCGAGCGCCTCCTCGAGCGAACCGGGGGTGTGAGGAATCGACGCCAGCTCCTCGGGCGGAAGATCGAAGAGGTCCACCTGCAGGGGCTCGGGGGGCTCGATCTTCTTGAGCACCCCGTCAAGGCCGGCCATGAGCTGGGCGGCGAAGGCGAGGTAGGGGTTCGACGATGCGTCCGGGCACCTGAACTCCACCCGCTTGGCCTTGGGGCTCTTCGAGTACAAGGGGATCCGGCAGGCGGCCGACCGGTTGCGCTGGGAGTACACCAGGTTCACCGGCGCTTCGTAGCCAGGGACCAGGCGCTTGTACGAATTCGTGGTGGGAGCGGCGAACCCCAGTACGGCGGGGGCATGACGCAGCAGGCCGCCGATGTACCAGCGCCCCAAATCAGAGAAGCCGGCGTAGCCGTCCCCGGCGAAGAGAGGCTCTCCGCCGGACCACAGCGACTGGTGGGTGTGCATCCCCGAGCCATTGTCCTCGAAGAGAGGCTTGGGCATGAAGGTGGCGCTGAGCCCGGCTTGGAACGCCACGCTCTTCACCACGTACTTGTAGAGCATGAGCTTGTCGGCCATGTGCAAGAGAGTGTCGAATTTCATGTCGATCTCGGCCTGTCCGCCGGTGGCCACCTCGTGGTGCTGGATCTCGATCTCGATGCCCAGCTGCTCCATCGTGAGGATCATCTGGGAGCGCAGATCCTGGAAGTGGTCGCTGGGGGGCACCGGGAAGTAGCCCTCCTTGGGCCGCAACTTGTAACCCTGGTTCGGCATCTCCTCCAGGCCGGTGTTCCAGTGTCCCTCTACCGAGTCCACCTCGTAGGTGGCGTAGTTCACTCCCTGGCCGTAACGGACGCTGTCGAAGATGAAGAACTCGGCCTCGGGCCCGAAGTATGCGGTGTCGGCAAGCCCGGTGGTGGCCAGATGGTCCTCCGCCTTCTTGGCCACGTAGCGGGGGTCGCGCGAGTAGGACTCTCCGGTCACCGGATCGTGGATGAAACAGTTGATGTTCAACGTCCGGTGCTCCCTGAAGGGGTCCACGTAGGCCGTGTCGGGGTCCGGGAGCAGGATCATGTCCGACTCGTGGATCTGCTGGAAGCCCCGGATCGAGGAGCCGTCGAACCCATAGCCCTCGGTGAACACGTCTTCGACCAACGTGTGTGCCGGCGTCGAGAAGTGCTGCATCATTCCGGGAAGGTCGCAGAACCGCAGATCGACGATCTCGATCCCCTCGCTCCTCACCAGATCGACCACCTCTTGGGGGGTTCGCCGTTGCATTCGCACTCCTCTCTTCTCTGTGCTCTCTGCCACTCGGGGCGTCCGGACCCGGCACGCTGGCACCGGCTCGGGTCCCACTCTGACGTACAGGTGCACGACCGACAAGCGCGAAAGGGCACTTCAGGGCAGTGTTCACACACCGTTTACATGGGGAAGTGGAGCGGACCGGCCCATCCTGATCTAATGGCCGTTCCAATGACGGGACCCACGGCGGGGCCGGAACACTGGGTGGGGCACCGGACCGAGGCAGGAGCCCTACCAGCGAGAGATGCGGAGGACACGTGAGCTACCAGGCCGAGTACATCTGGATCGACGGGACCAAGCCCTCACCACTCATCCGGAGCAAGACCAAGGTGATACCCGACGGCAAGGAGCCCGGGATCTGGGGATTCGACGGCTCAAGTACGAACCAGGCCACCGGCGAGAACTCGGACTGCGTCCTCCAGCCGGTCTTCGTCTGCCCGGATCCGCTCCGAGGCCCAGACGACAAGCTGGTCATGTGCGAGGTGCTCCTCACCGATTTCACCCCGCATCCCACCAACACCCGGGCCGCGTGCGTTGCCGTGGCCGAGAAGTACGCGGAGCACGAACCGTGGTTCGGGATCGAGCAGGAGTACACCTTTCTCCAGGACGGGCGGCCACTCGGGTGGCCGCTCAACGGCTACCCGGCACCCCAGGGTCCCTACTACTGCGGCGTGGGTGGAGACAAGATGCCCGGTCGTGAGATCGTGGAGCGACACACCGTGGCCTGCATGAAGGCCGGTCTGGCCATCGAGGGG
Source organism: Actinomycetes bacterium (assembly GCA_021791635.1). Taxonomy (GTDB): domain Bacteria; phylum Actinomycetota; class Acidimicrobiia; order Acidimicrobiales; family RAAP-2; genus JAJYWF01. The sequence continues at coordinate 14,692 of JAJYWF010000047.1, read as the reverse complement.
ACGAACGCCGAAGTGATGATGGGACAGTGGGAATTCCAGATCGGGATCCTGCCGCCCCCGTTGATCGGGGACCAGCTCTGGACCGCCCGCTGGCTGCTGTTCCGGATCGCCGAGGACTTCGGCGTGTTCGCCACGTTGGAGCCAAAGCCAGTTCTGGGTGACTGGAACGGGGCCGGCGCCCACACCAACTTCTCGACCAAAGAGATGCGGGCCGAGGGCGGGTGGGACGCCATTATCGCCGGCTGCGAAGCGATCGGGAAGAACGTGGACGAGCACGTGTCGAACTACGGCGTGGGCATCGCTGATCGTCTGACCGGAGCCCACGAGACGGCGCACTACAGCCAGTTCAGCTACGGCACCTCCGACCGCGGCGCATCGATCCGCATCCCTTGGGTGGTTGCCAAGGAGCGCAAAGGGTGGCTGGAGGACCGAAGGCCCAACGCGAACATGGACCCTTACGTGGTGAGCCGCCTCCTGGTCGAGACCGTGTGCTCGGCCATGTCTTGAGCCCGCGGCTCGCCAATCCCAGGTAGCCGGCTGTTCCGAAGCCACTTCTGTCGCTCTTGGGGGCCCGTACGGCGCCAGCTTGGACGACCTTGAGCGATCTGGGAGACTTCGAGGGTGCAGAGCCAGCGGGACTACGTGCTGCGGACGGTGGAGGAGCGGGGCATTCGCTTCGTCCAACTCTGGTTCACCGACGTCCTCGGCACCCCCAAAGCGTTCAACATCACGCCAGCCGAGCTGGAGAATGCCCTCGACGAAGGGATGACCTTCGACGGTTCGGCCATCGACGGCTTCAGCCGCGTTCAGGAGGCGGACGTCCTGGCCCGCCCGGACCCAACCACCTTCCAGCTCCTGCCGTGGCACGGTCACGGGGAGACGGTGGCCCGGGTCTTCTGCGACATCTTCACGCTGGGGGGTGAGGCGTTCGACGGCTGCCCGCGCCATGCCCTCCGACGCACTTTGGAGCGCGCCCGGTCGGCGGGGTACAACTTCTTCGCCGCACCCGAGCTCGAGTACTTCTACTTCGCCGACCACGAACCGAGCCACGTTCCCCGAGTGCTCGACTCGGGGTCGTACTTCGACCTGTCGGTGGACGACTTGTCGAGCGACCTGCGTCGGCGGTCGGTTCTCACGCTCGAAGAGATGGGGATCCCCGTAGAGCACGCCCAGCATGAGGATGCTCCCAGCCAGCACGAGATCGACCTGCGCTACACCGACGCCCTCACGATGGCCGACACGGTGATGACCACCCGACTGGTGGTGAAGGAGATGGCTCGACAGCAGGGGGTGTACGCCAGTTTCATGCCCAAGCCGCTGCCCGGGGTCCAGGGCTCGGGAATGCACTCCCATCTGTCGCTGTGGGAAGGAGAGCGCAACGCTTTTGTAGACACCGACGACCCTTACGGACTGTCGACCGTCGCGTACCGGTTCATCGCCGGCCTGCTCCATCACGCTCCGGAGATCACTGCGGTCACCAACCAGTGGGTGAACTCCTACAAGCGCTTGGTCAGCGGGTACGAGGCACCGATCCACGTGAGCTGGGCCCGCAACAACAGGTCCGCGCTGGTCAGGGTCCCGGTGGTCAAGCACGGGAAGGACGAGTCGACCCGCGTGGAGTACCGGGCACCCGACAGCGCCTGCAATCCCTACCTGGCGTTCGCCGTGATGCTGGCCGCCGGCCTGCAGGGAGTCGAGCAGGGGTACGAGCTCCCGCCCGAGGCCGACGCCAACCTGTTCAGCCTGGCCGGGCACGAGCTCGTGGCCAAGGGGCTCGAGCCCCTTCCGAGCAGCCTCAACGAAGCGGTGGACGTGATGGAACGGTCGGCCCTGGTGGCCGAGACCCTCGGTGACCACGTGTTCGAGTGGTTCATTCGCAACAAACGCGACGAGTGGACGGCGTACCGTTCCGAAGTGACCCAGTTCGAGCTCGACCGCTACCTGCCGACGTTGTGAGGGCTACCCGTATTTCTCCACTCACCTGGCGGACGTGTGCCGGGCCCCGAGCTCGGGGTTGAGCGGCAGCACTGGAAGTCACTGCTGCCATGGAGCCGCTGCTCTGCTACCCCGACCCGCTCCCGGCGGCGCTCCAGAGCGCGCTCCGGCGTGGCGGCTACCAGTTCCGCTGCGCGTCGGGGCCCGAGGCCGCTGACCGGGCCGAACGTGAGGCGACGGCGGACGGGTGGGGTGGTGCCGTGGTCTGTGCCGACGCCGACGTGTCCAGCGGGATCGTCATGTGCCGGCACCTCCGCCGGCGCGAGGTTCCCGTGACGCCCCTCCTGCTGATGGTCCAACCGTCTCAGATCACCTCCTTGTCGCTTCGAGACGACCTCTTCGACGACTTCTGCGTGCTGCCCGTGGACGCCGACGAGCTGATCGCCCGCCTCCAGCACCTCTTGTGGCGATCGGGACGTGGCCTCCAACCCGAGATGGTCGAGTACGGTCCCCTGGTCCTCAATTTCGAGACCTACCAGGCCGCCGTCGCCGGTCGGGTGCTGGCCCTCACCTACATGGAGTACGAGCTCCTTCGGTTCCTGGCCACCCACCCCGGGAAGGTCTTCACCCGGGACACGCTCTTGAACCGGGTCTGGGGGTACGAGTACTACGGCGGCGCCCGGACCGTAGACGTCCACGTGCGCCGGCTCCGGGCCAAGCTGGGCGAAGAGCACGCCCACCTGGTCCAGACTGTCCGCTCGGTCGGGTACCGGTTCGGTCAGCCGGCGTGGTCGGTCAGCGCATCGCCCGAGGCGCCCGAGGATGTCCCAGGGGATGCACCAGAAGGAGTACCAGAGGAAGGGGCCGGGGAGTGAGGCGTTGGAGGAAGGAAGGCCCAGGCTTCGACTTCGACCCTGGCCCCCAGGGGGAGTGCGGCCACGGCCACCGCTGACCGTGCCGGCTTGGGGTCGGCGAAGGCCTCGATCCAGATCCGGTTCATGACCCCGTAGTCCTCCATGTCGATGAGGAACACCATCGCCTTCTTCACATCGGCCAGTCCGGCGCCTTCGAGCCTGAGCACACCGGCCAGGTTCGTGAGCACCTGGCGCAACTCGGCTTCGATCCCTCCAGGGACGAGCCGCGGCGTCCCGTCGGGGCCGGTCACGGCACCGACCTGGCCCGAGGTGACGACCCATGTCCCCGCACGCGTCACGGGGGAGTAGGGGCCGACCGGCCGACCCCCTCCGGCGGCGACATCACTGGCGGAGCTCATTGACTCGCCCTCCGACCCCTCGTGGGCCACCGTGGCGCGAGGCCTTCGGCCACCCAGGCCGAGGCCGCGGTGGCGGCGAAGACGGCATCCGAGCCGTTCACCGGCCACCGGGAGCTGGGATTGATCGATACCTCGACGTGGGGCATGTCGCGCGCCGTCATGATCCCGTACGAACGTATGGTGAGGTCGCGCACCCTCCCATCGTCGTCGACGGCGATGCCCTCGTGCCAGACCCAGCCCAACGCCTGGTGCACCGCTCCGAGGCAGTACGACCTCAGCGTGACCTCGTCGAGCACTTCGCCGGCCCAGACCTCCACGTCCACCGTGTCGTCGTCGTTCACCACGACCACGGCGCGTCCACCGCTCGGGCTCGAGATTCGAGCCGGCCACCCGGGACCGACCCGGTCAGCGGTGAGTGCCTCGAGGCCGGCCAGGAGCACCGCGGCCTCCACCCATCCGGCACCACGTAGGTCCACCGACGTGGGTGGGCCCGTCACGTCCACCAGCTCGACGTCGACAGCCGGCGCTACCGAGGCCACCCGTCGCTTCAGCTCCGCTTCGGCCTCGGTGCTCCAAGTGCCCGGACCTCCCGGTCCGCTGCTCCGGGCGAAGCGCAGCAGCCCGTGACCGTCGCGACCCACACCTCCACCGACCGGTGGGCGCTTGGGGCCCAATGCGGTCACGTCCTCCCGGGACCATATGACGCGGACCGGAGCCTGGGCCCGGTCGGCCAGGTGGAGGGCGTCGGCGACGACCGGTGAGTGCCGCTTGCCACCGAAGGCCCCGCCGTTGGCCAGAGGCGTCGCCGGCACTGAGCCCGGCTGGCACCAGCTGGCATCAGGTTCTAGGTAGGCCGGCTCCACCCAGGTGGTCTGGAGGGTGAGGTCCCAGTCGCCCTCGGGCACGGCGACGGGGTGGGCCAGAGGCTCGGTGGAGTTGCGCCCCTGGACCTTGTTCGATCGGGACCGGGCCTCGGCCAGGTTCTCGGCGAGCACCAAGTCTCCACCGGTCCCGGGGGTGGCCACGAGCGCACCCCGGGGTGAGGTGTCGTCGGCGAACCGAGCGGCGCCGAGGACGGTCTGGCGATCGGACACCTGGTAGGCGGGCCCTTCGACCTGGGCCCGCCACTGGACCAGGAGCGGATCCCGTGGTTCGCTGGCCCCACGGCGATCTCGGGACCAGAGCACCGCGCTCCCTCCCTTCTCGCGACCGGGCCGGTCAAGGTCGAGGGCGTCACACGCCGCCTCCACGACCGTCTGCCAGCCGGTGCACCGGCAGAGGTGGGCCAGGAGGGCAGTGCGTACCCGATCAGGGTCGGCCGTCTTGCTGCGCCGTTCGGTGCCGAGCTCTGGACCGGCACCACGAGCGGGGGCAGGATCACCGGTGCGTCGACCGGTCTGCACACTCTCGTCCACGGGTGGACCTAGCGCCGCCAGGCGCATGATGATCCCGGGCGTGCAGAAACCACACTGGCTGGCCCCGGCGCTGACGAACGCTTCGGCCCAGCGATCACGCAATGCCGGCGCAAGGCCGTCGGTGGTCGTCACGGCGCGTCCCGCCACCCGCCGCACCGGGGTCACACAGGACACCCGCGGCGAGCCGTCGATCCACACAGTGCAGCAGCCGCACTGTCCCTGAGGGCTGCAGCCGTCCTTGGGCGTGCGGCAGCCCAGGTGCTCCCGCAGGGCGCAGAGCAGGGACCCGCTGTCGTCAGGAACTTCGACGGGTCGGCCGTCGAGGCTGAAGGAGATCAAAGGAGACCGGCGAACGCCGTCCGGTCGGCCCGGCGGCGCCGGGGACCCTCAGCTGAACGAGGATCCGCAGCCGCAGGTGCGGGTGGCGTTGGGGTTCACGATGTGAAACCCGGCGTCCTGGAGCCCGTCGCTGTACTCGAGGGTGGCTCCGGTCAGCAGCTCGGCACTCGCCGGGTCCACGATGACCTTCACGTTCCCGAACTCCCGCACCACGTCGTCGTCCGCCACCTCGGAGTCGAAGTACATCTCGTAGCTGTAGCCCGAGCACCCGCCGGGCTTGACGGCGACACGAAGGGCCAGGTTCCCGTCGTCCTCCTCGGCCAGGAGCTCGGCCACCTTCGCAGCAGCCGGATCGGTGAGGGTGACCGGATCGGGCTTCTTGCCGATGTTGACCGAGGTTGCCAGCGTGGTCACAACTTCCTCCTTGTCGGGATTGGGGCCACCGGCCCCTTCCCGGGCTTGTCTTCGCTCGTGATCTCTGCCCTGTCCGCGCCCAGCGCCCCTGGACCGCTTCGGTTCCGAGCGGGCCGGAGGGCCCGGCACCCCACCATGGTACAAGGTGCCCGCCATCGGTCGTGCCGCAGCGTGGGCGCCGGGGGCGGGGCGCGGAGCGCGGGCGCCGCGGAGGGGGAGCCCGGGGCGCTGCGGGTCGCCCGGTCGCCCTGGGAAGGCAGCCCGGTAGAATGCGAGCGTGCCCGCCCGACCTTCTGCTGGCGGTGCTGGCGTAGCCCCGCCGACTGCCGAGCAGGTCAAAGATGCGCTCCGGGCCGTGATCGATCCGGAGCTGGGCGACGACATCGTCAATCTGGGCATGGTCCCATCCGTCGACGTCGGCGCCGGTGGCGACGTCTCGGTGACCGTCGCCCTCACCGTGGCCGGTTGCCCGCTGCGTTCCCAGATCGAGCGGGACGTGCGAGGGAGGGTGCTCGGCATGCCCGGGGTGACGTCAGTCGACGTGATCGTCGGCGAGATGGATGCAGCCCAGAAGTCCGAGGTCATGGACCGCGCCCGTTGGAAGGCCCGCCAGGACGCGCCGGTCACGGCGGTCTCGCCGACCACCCGGGTGCTGGCGGTGGCGTCGGGGAAGGGCGGCGTCGGCAAGTCATCGGTCACGGTGAACCTGGCCGTGGCGCTGGCCCACCGGGGCTTGACGGTGGGTGTGCTCGATGCCGATATCTGGGGCTTCTCGGTGCCGCGGCTACTGGGGATCGGTGGTGATGTCGAAGCCCGTCAGGGCAAGATGGTCCCCCTGGAGTGCAAGGTTGGCTCCGGTCTGCTCCGGGTGCTCTCGATGGGGTTCCTGGCCGACGAGGACCGGGCCATCATGTGGCGGGGGCTGGTCCTGAACCGGGCCGTCCAGCAGTTCCTGCAGGACGCGCACTGGGGAGACCTGGACTACCTCGTCATCGACCTTCCGCCAGGTACGGGCGACGTCCAGATGGGGCTGGCTCGTATGCTTCCGCGCACCGAGCTCCTCCTGGTCACCACCCCCCCGCTGGCGGCCCAGAAAGTGGCGTCGCGCGCCGCCGACATGGCTCGACGGGGCTACCTGCGCGTGGCCGGCGTGATCGAGAACATGAGCGACTTCACGTGCGAGCACGGCGTCACCTACGCGCTCTTCGGCTCCGGGGGCGGTGCTCGCCTGGCCGCCGATCTCGGCGTGCCGCTCGTCGGGAGCATTCCCCTTCACCCCGATATGGCCCGTGGTGGTGATGCCGGTGAGCCGGTGGCCGGGGGCGACGGGGCACTTTCGGCCGTGTTCGCCGAGCTGGCTCGAGCGGTGGCCGAAGAGGTGGCCCCCCTGACCGAGACGTCAGGCTGCACCGCCCGCTTGCTCGAAGACGTCGAGCGGGCGTTGGAGCACGGCTCCTGAAGCCGTGCCGGCCCGCGCCCACGCCCGCGCCCACGACCGAGCCTCAGCAGTTACTCAGCGGTTGAGAGGCTTCTTAGCCAAGCGTCAGGCGCTCGTCAGGTGCACGCGCCACGCTGTGGGCGTGACGAAGCCCAGGGAGCGCGAAGCAGTGCACCGCCGGGCCCCGCGTATGGCAGGGCGTCGTTCGGCGGTTGCCGAGCGCCGGGGGTCGACATGACGATGGCGCCGCCTCGAATGGCGAGACCCGAACCGCGGGGAAGGCCACCGCAATTGACCCGTCGGAGGCAGATTCCACACCCCGGAGCGCTCCGGGCGGCGGAGATCGCGGCAGCCATCGGATTCGTGGTCGTCATCGTGATGACCGTGGGCACCGAGACCGCCTCGGAGCTGGCCCTCCCCGGTGGAGTGCTGACGTTCTTCGGGAACCTGACCGGTATGGTGGGTATGTACCTGGCCCTGCTCATGGTCCTCCTCGTGAGCCGAATCCCGGCGATCGAGGGGGTACTGGGTCAAGACGGCCTCCTGCGCTGGCACCGGCGCCTGGGACCCTGGCCGCTCAGCCTGATCGGGGCTCACGCCGTCTTCACCACCTTCGGATACGCCGAGACGTCTCGATCCGGGGCGTGGGCCGAGGTGGGTCGGCTGATCTCCAGCTACCCCGACATGCTGGCCGCCTTCGTGGCCGTGGGGCTGATGGCCCTGGCCGGGGTCGCTTCGATCCGGGCGATCCGTCACCGCCTTCGCCGGGAGACCTGGTGGGTCATCCACCTGTACCTGTACCTGGCGCTCGCCCTGTCCATCGCTCACGTCATCGTCCTCGGCCAGGCGTTCGTCGGACACCCGCTGGCCCAGGCCCTCTGGGCGGCACTTTGGGCGGCGACCGCCGGCCTGGTGCTTGTCTACCGGGTGGTCATGCCGATCTACCGCAGCCTGCGGCACCAGCTACGGGTGGTCGAGGTGCGCAGCGAAGCTCCCGGGGTCACGTCGATCATCTGTTCCGGCCGGAGAGTTGAGCGCCTTCCCGTCGCCGGTGGGCAGTTCCTCTTGTGGAGGTTCATGGTCCGGGGCATGTGGTGGCAGGCTCACCCGTACTCGCTGTCGTCCATGCCGCACCCTCCTTACGTCCGCTTGACGGTGAAAGCGGTGGGCGATCATTCGGCGGCCCTGGCCCGGATCCGACCGGGGACCCGTGTCTTCATCGAAGGCCCCTACGGTGCCTTCACGCGCCATGCCCAGTACCGTCAGAAGGCCGTGCTCCTGGCGGCGGGGATCGGGGTCACCGCGCTGCGGGCCCTCCTCGAGGACCTGCCCCGAAAGTCGGGACCCGAGGTCATCATCCGGGCGCCGAGCCGCGAGGCGCTGGTGCTCCACGACGAGGTGGTCGAGCTGGTCCACCAGAAGAAAGGCCAGCTTCACGAGCTCATCGGCAACCGCCAGACGGCCCGGATCGACGCCAGGTCACTCCGGAAGATGGTCCCGGACATCCGTCAGCGCGACGTGTTCGTGTGTGGACCGCCGGCTTTCGTCGCCACCATCGAGCGGATCGCTGCCGATCTCGGCATCCCCAAGGAAGCGGTGCACCATGAAGCCTTCGCCTACTGAGCCCCCGTCCCGGTGGCAGTCGGGTCCGTCCAGGATCGGAGCGATGTCGTGAGGCGGGCTCCGGTGGTGCTCGGCGCCACGCTGGCCGGGCTGGCCGGGGTGTTCGCCTTCCACACCCATACGGCGAACGGGGTGCTGGCTCCGCTGCCGGCGGCTGGGACGCCGGGTCCGGGCGGGGGACGGTCGGCAGGCGCTGCGGGGGGCTCGGGCAAAGGTGGGTCCAGTTCCTCCACCACGTCGCCCACCACGTCGCCCACGTCCTCGGTACCGAAGTCTTCGGTCCCGTCGTCGTCTACCACGACCGCTCCCACGAACACCAGTGCCACCGGGACAGCGATTCAGTACGGCTACGGAGTGCTGGCCGTGAGGGTCACGGTGAGTGGGGGACGGATCACCCAGGTGACCGTCCCCGAGCTCCGGACCGCCGAGTCGTACTCCCAGACACTCGCCAACCAGGTGATCCCCATGCTGCGTTCGGAAGTCCTGTCGGCCCAGAGCGCCCGCATCAACGGGATCGCTGGAGCCACCTACACCGCTGAAGCGTTCGCCCAGTCACTCCAGGCGGCATTGAACAAGGCCCACTTCGGCTGAGCGTTCGGGTGGTCGACGAGGGCAACGAGATCGATACCTCCCGGTCGACTCCAGCGGCACCGGAGACGGTGACGACCCACGTGGAACCGGTCATGGGGACCGTGGCCACCATCACCGTCGTGGCGGGTGACCTCGATCGAGTTGGGCTCCAGGCCGCTCTGGCCAGAGGCTGCGAGGAGCTCCACCGGGCCGATTCCATCTTCAGCACGTGGAATGTTGACAGCCCGATGAGCCGGGTGCGCCGAGGGGAGCTGGACCTGGCGGACGCTCCCGAAGTGATCCGGGAGGTGCTGGAGCTGTGTGACCAGGCCCGCACGGCCAGCGCTGGCTGGTTCGACCCCTGGGCGATGCCGGGCGGAGTGGACCCGACCGGTCTGGTCAAGGGTTGGGCCGTCGAACGGGCCCGCGATGTCCTGGTCCGGGCCGGGGTCGCCGGGGTCATGGTGAACGCCGGTGGTGATCTGGCCGTCTCAGGGACCGCCCCCGGCCATCGTGGCGGCCACATGCCAGGTTGCCGGCAGCCTCACAGTCGCTGGCGGATCGGGATCACCCACCCGTGGAAGTCCGACAGCCTGGCTCGAGTCATCGAGGTAGACGGGTCCGGCCCCGGGTCGGCCGTGGCCACGTCGGGAACGTACGAGCGCGGTCCGCACCTGCTCGACCCCTGGAGCGGTCGCCCGCGCTGCTCTCTGGCCTCGGCCACGGTCGTCGGTCCCAGCCTGGCGATGGCCGACGCATTCGCCACCGCCCTGGCCGTCGGCGGCGACCGAGTGCTGGTTGCTCCGTGGCGGAGCCTCGGAGGGTACGAGGCCTACCTGATCCGACCGGACGGAAGCGAGTTGGCCACCCCGGGCGTGGTCACCTGGAGTCCCGAGGAGTGACGACCACGCCGGTGGGCGTCTCCCGGTCGGGTGCGTCCCGGTCGTTCTCACCGCCGGTGTTGGCGGCCTTCGAGATAGCCCGGACCACGTCGTGAAAGTCCGCGGCCCCGCCGGTACCGGTCGACGGAGGGGCGTTGCCGGCGGCATCGTACCCAGGATCTCCAGGTAAGAGGATCCTGATACCTGGGCCGTCGGCGACGACCCGGGGCAGGACCGCCGGGATCCGTCCCGCGGCGGCGGCCGCAGCCAGCAGCTCGGAGGTCTTGTCGAAGCGGCCGATGGCCTGGAGATTTCTGATGGTCGGGAAGATGAGCTCGATGTCGCCGTCGCGATGACGGGCCAGAGCCTCGGACGGCCGGACCCATTCGGCGGCGATGGTCTCACCCTGGTCATGGGCCGGTACCTGTCCCGGCGGCGCAGCGGCCACGAAGAACCTGGTGTCGTAGCGTCGCGGGGCCCCCATCGGGGTGATCCAGTGGGCGAAGTAGTGGACCTGGTCCACGGCGAGGCGCAGCCCCTCCTCCCGGCACACGTCCAAGAACCGCCGCCGCTTGCCATTGATCTCCAGGCGGTGGTGGGCGAAGCGAGATGCGTCGAGTGGATCAGCCAGCGACAGCATCGGTCTGGACGATCCGGCGGTGGAGCGTGCTCCTTCACCTCCAGCGCCGCCACCAGCGCCGCCACCGGCGCCGCCACCAGTAGCGCCGCCACCAGCGCCGCTACCACCTCCGGCACCGCCAGGAGCCCGAACGCCCGACGCCTGGACGCTTGCGACGTCGATCGCTTCCACCCCTGTGGCGTCAATGGTCCGGACCTCTTCGGTGTCGTAAGCCAGGAGCACTCCGGCCTCCTCGAAGCACTCCCGGAGCACGGCGACCCAGTAGGCCAGACCACCTTCGGGGATCCCGAGGATCTCGCTGGCCTCGCCATCCGAGCGCCCGGCGCAGCATTGCTCCGCTTCGACTCCACCGTCGGCGGGATCGACCCCACCACCGGGGAACACGTAGGCCCCACCGACGAAGTCCGACTTCAGGTTCCGGCGGACCATGAGCACTTCGAGGGGGGCGGGCTCATGGTCGCCGTCACGCACCAGCATGATGGTCGCCGCCGCCCGCAGTTCCGGCCCCGCCCCCCCCGTGGCGCCGGCCGAGGGCTCACGACCGGGGCTGGGGGCGGGTTCGACGGGCACGTGCTGGAGGCTACCGGCTGGGCGTGGGGGCCACATTGGACCCCAAGCTGGGTGTCGGGGCCACGCTGGACCCCAGGGGGGGTGATCGGGCCGCGTCGGCCCTCGTCGCAGCCGATGGCAGATCTCGCGGCCAGGAGTGGGGCCCCTCGGGCGGATCGACCCGTCTTGACGGTCGGGGCTCGGCCGCTGCGTCTACGCTGGCAGCCACACCACCATTGCTCGCCTCCTACGCCCTCGGTCCGCCCGAGGGGCGCAGGGCCCACGGAAAGGGAATGCCACCCAGATGCCAGATTCACAAGACGGGCCCCCGTCCCGTTCGGCGGCAGACAAGGAACGCAGTCGCCAGCAGAGTCGCGCCGTGAGCGCGAAGGAGGCGGCCAAAGGCGTTCAGGGCAAGCCGGGGCAGGGCAAGCCGGGACAGGGCAAGCCGGCGCAGGGCAAGCCGGCGCAGGGCAAGCCGCAGCAGGCCGGTCGAGCCGATTCGGGCCCGAAGGGTCAGGCTGGCCGGTCAGGAAGTCGGCCGTCGGGTCAGCGCCCGGCCCGCGCCGGGAACCGACCGGTGCCCGCCGGTCCGCGCCGGTCTCCGACCGCGCTCCTGACCTGGGGGCTGGTGGGAGTGGTCCTCATCGTGGTCATCGTGCTCGTTGCGGTGAAGCTCACGGGCTCTTCGGCGACGACCGGACCGGCTCCGAAACCCCAACCGGTGACAGCCAAGATCATCAGCGAGGTCACGGGCGTACCGGCGTCGGTCTACAACACCGTGGGGATCACGTCTTCGGCTTCGCCGCTCAATTCCCCGAAAGTGCTCACAGGCCAGCCCCCGCTGACGCTGGACGGCAAGCCCGGCGTGTTCTACATGGGAGGCGAGTTCTGCCCGTACTGCGCCGCCGAGCGGTGGGCCATCATCACCTCGCTGTCGCGCTTCGGGAAGTTCTCGGGTCTGGAGACCATGCAGTCGGCTTCCGACGACGTCTATCCCAATACGCAGACCTTCACCTTGGCGAACGCCACGTACTCGAGCCCCTACCTGAGCTTCCAGTTCCGTGAGTACTACTCGAACCAGAAGAACAGTGCCGGAAGTTACATAGTGCTCCAACCGCTCAACAGCCAACAGTCGGCACTGGTCAAGAAGTACGACGGCGGCGGCTCCACAACAAGTGGAGGGTCCATCCCGTTCGTGGACCTCGGCAACAAGGCGGTGGTCGTCGGCTCCACCTACACGCCGTCCATTCTCGCCGGCCTGTCGCGCTCCCAGATCGCCGGCTCCCTGAGCGACGCCAGCGACCCGGTGACCCAAGCCATCATCGGCGCGTCGAACTACCTCTCGGCGTCGGTATGTGCCACCGACGGCCACAAGCCCAGCTCGGTGTGCACCAGCAAAGGTGTGGTGGCCGCGGCCAAGGCGATGAAGCTGACACCGTGACGATGGACCCGACGCCAGCGGGGGGCCGGGCCAAGAGCCGCCGTGCCGCCCGGAGCGGAGGCGGTGTCGATGTCGAGACCCACCACCTCCAAGGATCGCCGACGGCCACCAGCGAGTCCTCAGAAGGCAGCGCCGTGGCTGTCGAACCGGATTTCTTCGTCGACGGGGAGCTCGCTCCTCCCGTGGCGCCCCCGGCGTGGAGGGTCGCGGTCTCGCTCCTGCTGTCGTTGGCCGGCCTGGGCGTCTCGATCTATCTGACGGTCGACCACTTCGCCAAGATCCCACCGGCCTGCAGCGATACGGGCATCGTCAACTGCCTGAAGGTCACCACCAGTGCTCAGTCCTACTTTCTCGGCATTCCCGTGGCCGTCCTGGGACTGTGCTTCTACGTCGTGATGGTGGCGATCAACCTCCCCGTGGCCTGGCGTGCCACTGACCGGCGGGTGCACGTGGCTCGCTTCGCGCTGATCTCAGTGGGCATGGCCTTTGCCCTCTACCTGGTGTCGGCGGAGCTGCTGATCATCGGGAACATCTGCTTGTGGTGCACCTCGGTGCACGTGGTCACCTTCTGCCTCTTCGTCCTGATCGTGAGCACGGTTCCGTCGATGCTCGGGTGGGGACGGCGATACGCAGTCACCGGCGACGGCTGGGTCACCAGCGACGGCTCGGACCCCGACGGCACGGAGGGTGATCGGGGTGAAGGATGGGACGCCGACGGAGAGAGCTGACGAACCCGGTCCGCGCCTCAGCCGGCCCGTGCCTCGATGAGCTGCTTGCGCTCGCTCTCGTTCAGCCCTCCCCAGATACCGTGGGGCTCGCGGATCCGCAAGGCGTAGCTGAGGCACTCCTGGCACACGTGGCACTCGGCGCAGATGCTCTTGGCCCGTGACTCTCGGGCCAGCTTCTCCTCCTTGCGCTCGGTATAGGACGGGGGGAAGAACACCGCTGCCTGCGGTCCCCGGCACGCCGCCCTCGACTGCCACTCCTCCGCTACCTGCCGCATCGCCCACCCCACTGGAGTTCCCCGCCCTGGACGGTGTCAGGCTAGCGCCGGCAGTGCCGGCGTTCAAGGGCCGCGAGCTGGCAATTTCCATCTGAGCTCCCGGTGCCCGCCGGCACGTCTCGTGCTCGGGACTCACCCGGGATCCGGCCAGGGAAGGGGTTCTCGGCGCTACGCTGCCCCCGGATGGACGTCGCCGCCTTCTGCGCAGAGAGCCGCGTGCTGGTGGTGGCCGGCAAGGGTGGCGTGGGCAAGACCACGGTGGCCGCGGCGTTGGCCCGGATGGCCGCCGACGCCGGGTGCTCGGTCCTGATCGTGGAGCTGGAGGGCAAGTCGGGCATCGCCGCGGCGTTCGGGGCGCCCGACCCCCTCGGGTACGGCGAGGTGGACCTGTACCGGCGGGCTAGCCCCGGTGGACGGGGATCGGTTCGCGGCCGGCGGATCACCCCCGACGACGCCCTGCTGGAGTACTTGGCCGACCACGGGCTCCAGCGGGTGTCGAAGCGCCTGGTGTCGTCGGGGGTGGTCGAAGTGGTGTCGACGGCAATACCCGGGATTCGGGACGTTCTGGTGCTCGGGAAGGTGAAACAGCTCGAGCGAGACCGGGCGGCTGACCTCATCGTGGTCGACGCCCCGGCCACCGGTCACGCCATGACCTTCCTCGCTTCGGCCGGGGGGCTCCTGGACGCCGCCCGGGGAGGCCCGCTCCGAGCCCAGGCGGCCGACGTCGTCGACCTGCTCTCGGATCCAGCCCGGTGCCGCGTCCTGCTCGTGACCCTGGCCGAGGAGATGCCGGTCAGCGAGACGGTGGAGGCGGCCTACGAGCTGGAGGACCGGGTGGGTGTGCAGCTCGGTCCGGTGATCGTGAACGCCTGGGACGTGGTTCCCGAGGGGCTGTCGTCCTCCACGGGCGAAGCGATGGCGGCAGCCGGCATCGATCTGCCCGACACCGTGGTCCAGGCGCTCGAGGCGGCCCGGCTGTTCCGTCTCCACCGTAGTGAGTTGGCCGCCGACCAGGTGGCCCGGCTGACCCTCGAGCTCCCGCTACCCCAGCTCCGGCTGCCCCGGCTCGACGCCCCGTCGGTGGGTCCCCAGCAGCTCGAGCTCCTGGGCGCCGCGCTGGCCGAAGCAGTGGGCGGCCTCGGAGCGAGGACCGGGACTCCGTGAGCAC
>JAJYWF010000046.1 GCA_021791635.1 Actinomycetes bacterium | reverse complement strand
CCACCTCAGCCCGGTTGGGCCAGGCCACCTGGCGGAGCTCGTCGCGGATCTCCCTCGTGAACTGCATCGGCGTCGTTCGCTGACGCGCCGGTCGCTTGCCCGGCTGCCCCGGAGGTGGTCTTCGGGACGCCGGGGAGCCATCGGCCTCCACCTGGCCTTGGCGCTGCATCATGCGCTTGGTCTCTCGGTTCACGGGCGTTGCTCCGGATGTCTCATGGTCTTGATCTTGGTCTCGGGCCTTCACCGGTACGAGCAGGGCAGGAGGGACTCGAACCCCCAACCGCCGGTTTTGGAGACCGGTGCTCTACCAGTTGAGCTACTGCCCTCTGCGGGTCACCTCATGCCACGCTCAGGCCAGGCAGTCGTCAGGAGGGCAGCACCGCAAGACGGGGTGGGCACTGCCGGCCCCGGTCCCTGCCCGACTGTCCGACTGGCCGACTGTCCGACCAGCAGATTGCGAGGTTAGCACTGGTGGGCCCGGTCGAGTCAGCGAGTCTCCTTGTGCAGGGTGTGGGTGCGGTCCCATCGGCAGAACTTCTTCATCTCGATCCGCTCGCGGTCATTGAGCTTGTTCTTGGTCGTGATGTAGTTCCTTCGCTTACAGACTTCGCAGGCCAGGGTGACCTGCACCCGCTTCTCGTTCTTCGCCACGTCACCTCTCCCTCGTCTTGCGACTTCAACCGGCGCCCGGGCTTCCCCGGGCTCCTGCCCCTTCGGGCACCTCCGCGAGCAATCACGAGCCCCAACCCCGGCCTCGACACCCCGGACCGGTTCCCAGGCTAGTAGCGGCGGCGGGACTCGAACCCGCGACAACACGATTATGAGCCGTGTGCTCTGACCAACTGAGCTACGCCGCCAAGAGCGCACCCCGGAAAGGACCATCCTAGGGCCCGCAACCTCGGGCCGGCGGCACCAGCCCAGTCAGGGCCTCCCCGGAGTGCCCACCGAACCGGGGAGATGAAAGTATGCCGCGACCAGGATCCTCTGGCAATTTCTGCTGTCCGGGCCGCTCATGACCGATCCGGCTCTCCACAGAGCTCCCACACTGCCTCGGTCGACCACGATCGCGGGTCGTGGCCACCGGTCCTCACCAGGCTGACGGCATCGATGACGGTGGAGTGCGGCATATCCAGGCCGATCCTCCGTCGCTGGCAGGCCCTATCGAACGGATCGCAGTCGGCGTAGAGCAGGCTGAGGTGAGGACGGAACTCCCCTGGCGTCACGCCGAGCGCCGCCGCACACTTCGAACGGAGGTCCATGATCGGGGGGTCGGACCGGGCCACCAGGGTGATGCAGCGGAAATGCTCGTCGCTGTCGGCCACCTCGGCGAGCATGACCGGGATCGGAGCTGCCCGGGTCGCCACTGCGGCAATGGCGCCCGCCGCTGACTCAGGATCCGGGACCGCCCCTACGAGGGTGAGGTGGGGGGCGAACGGCCGAACCCCGACCGATCGCGAGAGGCGTTCGATCACCGCTCCGAGGAGCGCACGGTCCGGCTCGGCCGGCAGCGCCCAGAGGGAGCAGCGGGTGGTGGCCGTCATCGGCAGCGTGCCAGGAACATTGTGCGCCGTGCCCTTCGCTGCCCCTGCCCCGGAGAGCCCCCTGTCGGAATCGAACCGACGACACCAGCCTTACCATGGCTGTGCTCTGCCGACTGAGCTAAGGGGGCCTTACGACCTTGCAGTCGCGGTCGCTCATGATAGCCCCGGCTCCGGAGCACGCGCCGGTACGATGCCGACAATGCATCTCCGACTGGCGGTCCGCTCGGATGCCGAGGCGATCCGCGCAATCTACAACCACGAGATCGTGTCGGGCACCTCGACGTTCGATCTGACCCCGCGGTCCCAAGCCGACCAAGTGGCGTGGCTGGAGCGCCACCGTGGAGCGCACCCCGCCGTGGTCGCCGTCTCCGAAGACAGTGGAGCCGTCCTGGGTTTCGGTGCGCTCTCGCCGTTCCGGAGCCGTCCGGCGTACGCCACCACGGTCGAGGACTCCGTGTACGTGGCGCCGGACGAACGCGGCAGCGGTGTCGGGAGGGCGATTCTCCAGGAGCTGGTCAGGCTGGGCTCGGACCACGGGTTCCATACCGCGATCGCCCGCATCGTCGGTCACAACGAGGTCTCCATAGGGCTCCACCGCACGTGCGGGTTCGAGCTGGTGGGAACGGAGCGGGAAGTGGGACGAAAGCACGGACGCTGGTTGGACGTGGTGGAGCTCCAGCGACTGCTCTGACCGGTTACCTCACTGTCACTGCCCCTCGGGCAAGAGACCCCCGTAGCGACCCCGAGACCCGAAGTCCCGTTGGGAGATCATGCCGTCCGCCGAATGCTCCGCGGCGTCGGTGCCGAGGGCCTCACCCGAGTCGTAACGCCACGACGTGGACCACTGACCGAGGGGGGCAAGCAGGACGGCCAGGAGCACCATGAGCACCGCAGCCACGGCCAGCGGATTGGCGTGGACGAGCTGGCCCAGCAGTGTCCTTCCTCCGGGCAACCCGATGAACGGTGAGGCGACGGAAAGGGCGATCACCGCCGAGCGGAGCCGACCACTCACGATCGGCGCCAGCATGACGATCCCCCAGGTCAGGTACCAGGGCTGGACCACAGGACCGAGGATCACGAACAGCAGCAGACTGATCCCGAGCGCCTTGAGGCCCCCCACCCGATCGCTGACCAGCAGCAGGTACAGCGACGCCCCGGCGGCTCCCATCAGGCCGATCACCCGGGTCACGCTGAGCACCCCGCCCTGGGAGACATGGAGCCCGAGCACGTGAAGCATCGAGGTGAGCTCCATCCCTATGCCGGTGGCCGGGGCCAGCCAGCTCCGAACCGTCCCGGGGGTGGCCAGGTTCCCGATCCAACCAAGACCCAGGCCACTCACTGCGGAGAGGACCAGCATGATGGCACCCGAGACGAGAGCCGTGGTGACGAGCGGTCTGACCCGTTCTCTCCAGGGGACACCTGGACCCATCCATTCCCAGCCGATGTAGACCAGGCCGAGCGCTGCGGGCACCTTGATGGCCACAGCCAGCGAGCACAGCACTACGCCCCACACCGGATGCTTGTACTTGGCCGCCGTGATCCCGGCCACGAGAAGCCCGACCATGATGGCGTCGTTGTGGGCCGCACCCACCAGGGTGAGGATTACCAGTGGGTTCAGTACCGCCATCACGAACACGGGGCCGGCATCGCGCCCGTAGGCCCGTGCCAGTTTGGGGATGCACCACGCCGTCAGTACCACACCGGCGACGGCGAAGAACCGCAGGAGTATCACCGTGTAGATCTCGTGGTGCAGGCTGGCGCTGGCCAGGAAACCGTCGACCATGAGGAACAGGGGCCCGTACGGCGCAGGGGTGTTAATCCAGAGGGGATCGACTGGGTTCGGATAGGGACCGACTCCGAGGGTGCCTGGCCCGTATCGGTAAGGGTTGATGTGACGGCTCATCATCTCACCCTGGGCGGCGTAGGAGAACACGTCTCGGCTGAAGATCGGGGCCACCACCAACATGGGGATGAGCCATAGGACCAGGATCCACCCCAAGTACCTCATCGGGACGCCAGGCCGACGGGCCAGCGCCTTCATCATCTGGTACCAGACCCGCATCAAGAGTACGAGGCCGCCGTACACAGCGACGAGGCCGAGCAGGACTGCGTGCTGCGACGCGACGTCACCCGAGGGCTCACCGAAGAACCAGGTACCGGCCATCTCGAGCTTGAACGGGGAGCTCGGCAGTGAGGCACCCGCCGCGACGGCCACGAGGGCCACGAAGCCGAGCAGGGCCGGCCGACGCAGGAACCGCCAGTCGTCGGGGTCTTCGTCCGTCGGCAGCGAGCGATTCCCCAGTGCCCACGAAGGCAGGAGGCGGGCCTTGGCGACGTCGATGCGGAGTGCCGTTCGGTCGGTCCATCCGACCACCACGTCGGTGCCCGCCAGCGCCAGCTGCCGACCCCGACGAGCGGTCGCAAGCACACCGGCCAGCACGGTGGGGGACACCTCCTCCGGACGTCCCCCCGACGTCGCGGAGGAGGCGGGGGACGCCATGTTCTCAGCTTCCTGTCCCACTCGGGCTCCCTCGGGGCTTCTCGGTGTTGCGCTCATTGGCTCCCGCTCTCATCTCCACCGAGTCCGGCCCGACGAGCACCGGTCCGACCTCAGCCGGTCCGGGCAATCCGAACGTGTTCATGCTCTAGGCCCGAAGGACCTGCAGACCGCTTCGGGGTGATCCCGATCCCGGTCCCACCCATCGCGTTCCACGGACGCCAGCTGAGCGCACAGGACCTCCGCCCACTTGCCACGCAACCGCTCCGTAACACCATTGTAATGAAAAATCGACGCGGCGCAAGGCCGCCGGCACCGCCTTTCAGCAACCGTGGCAATCGGTTGGCGACCACCCCGCCACCGTACGGCAACCCGGGTCCTGGGCCGGCGCGCGACCCCGGACGCTCCTCTACTCCCCCGAAGTGGGCCGGGGAGGATTCGAACCTCCGTAGGCAATGCCGGCAGGTTTACAGCCTGCTTCCTTTGGCCACTCGGACACCGACCCGCGAGTGGGGAGGTTAGCCAATTCTTCGGACGCCACCCGAACTCGACTTCCGAACCGTGCAGTGCCGAGGGGACACTCCTTGACCGTCATCGCGCACCTCCTCCGCGCCGCGGGCGTCCGGTATTCTGTATTTCGTGCCTACGTTCGACATCGTCTCGGAAGTCGACCTGCAGGAGGTTCGCAACGCCGTTGACCAGACCAATCGAGAGGCGGCGACGCGCTTCGATTTCAAGAACACGGACTCTCAGGTCGAGTTCGGTGACAAGGAGCTTGTCCTCCAGTCATCCACCGAGGACCGCCTGAGGGCTTTGCATCAAGTCCTCCAGGAGAAGTTGGTCAAGCGCCAAGTCTCTCTCAAGGCATTCGAGGACGGCCGCATCGAAGAGGCGTCGAAAGGCGCAGCCCGGCAACGAATCTCCATCCGCGCGGGAATCGACCAGGAGCACGCCAAGGGCCTGAACCGCTTCATCAAGGAGCTCGGGCTGAAGGGGGTCGCTTCCCAGGCCCAAGGGGATCAGCTGCGGGTGACCGGTAAGAAGCGGGACGACCTTCAGGCGGTCATCGCCGCCTGCAAGACACATGACTTCGGGATCCCGCTCCAGTTCACCAATTTCCGAGACTGACGCCAGCTTCGTAGACGGCCTCCGGCTTCAGTCTGGTTCTTGGACTGACCCTTGTTGGACTCGACGTAGCACCGAGCAAGGGCACCGATTGACTGCCCGTCAGGTGGGCAGACCTATCGAGGTCGCCACGAGCGGGGCCGCCACCGGTGGTGGTCACGGTGGCAGACCTGACGCCAGCCGGTGCAGCGCTTCTGTCGCTTCCTCTCCGCGACTGGTTGGATACCGCCGGTCGTGGCTCAGTTGTGGCTCAGTTGGAGCCACGGCCCCGATGCCCAGCGGTCCCAGGCGGGCCAGAACCGAACCTGGCAACGAGAGGAGGCGAACCCTGAGAGGGAATGCAGCGTGAGTGCTCCCGATCGCACACTGGGTGGCAATGGTCGGCACCACACCGAGTGGTCGGATCGCTAGGCCCCCACCAGGTTCGGGTCGCTGTCGCCCCCGTCGTCGGCAGGGAACTCCACCGGATCGACGTGGAAGAGCCGCTCGTAGATGAGGAATTTCACGATCCACAGCACCGCGAAGGACGCCAAGTTGGCGGCGTTCACCATCACGCTCGTAGCGACGTGGCTCAGGTGATGGTCCCGTGAGAGATCACCGGCAAACCACACCGCCAGACTGGAGAACCCGAGGCCGACGAACGAGAGCACCCAGAAGGGCACGACCTCTCGCCAAAAATGGGACTGGCCTCCCTTTCCCCAGACCCACTTGCGATTGAGGGAGTACGAGGGGACGGTGGCCACGGCGTTGGCCAGGATGTTGGCCGGCACCTCGGACATGACACGGAAGACCCCGAACGTCAACAAAAGGACCAGCTGTGAACAGACGGTGGAGATGACCGAGACCGAGGCGTACTTGATCAGCTTCAAGCTGCTCGGATGCCGGACGACCCGACGGGCCCGCTCCACGAGAGACGCGTCGGAAGCCCAGATGTGCGCTATGGAAGGCGGTGACGGGTCGGGCGCGGCCACGACGTCCGATCGTACTCGGTGACCTGGCGAGGCCGGCGACGCCCGTGAGAGGTCCTGGGGACCATTAGGAACCGTCGGAGGTGACCGATTCCAGGGTGTTGGTGGAGGCCACCTTGCCGAACCAGAAGGCGCTGGGCTTGGGGCGACGCTCGAACGTCGTCCGATCCACCGCCACCAGCCCGAACGTCGGCCCGTACCCCAATGCCCACTCGAAGTTGTCCAGGAGGCTCCAGGCGAAGTATCCCCTCACGTCCACTCCGTCCCCAATGCACCGGTGAACACCCTTCAGGCCCTCGCGGACATACTCGATCCGCTTCGTGTCGTCGTCAGTCCCGATGCCGTTCTCGGTGACCAGTACCGGCAACCCCGTCACCTGGGCGGCGCGGCGCACGGTGTGCTCCACCACCTGGGGCCAGAACTCGTAACCCATCTGCGTGACGGCTACCCCCTCTTCCGGGGGCAGGAGGCGTCCTTTCGGGCCGAACCTCATCCGGGTGTAGCACTGGACCCCGATGAAGTCGTCACCTCCGGTCGCCGTCAAGAAGGAGTCCTCCAGAATTTCCTGGGCAGCATCCCTGGCCTCTTCACCTCCCTCTCCGGCAACCAGCTCGGCCATCGACAGCGTCATCCCGATGGGAAAGGTCCCAGGGCCCGAGCGCAGCGCATCCACAGCCAGTCGATGGGATCGCACCATCGCCTCGTTGACCGCGATCTGGCGCGATACGTCCCGCTTGACTCCAGGAGGGAACGCGCCCAGGTTGTAACCCATCACCCCGATCACGTTGGGTTCGTTGATGGTGCATGCCCGGCCGACGAGATCTCCGAGATGCGCCGTCGCCCGCTCGACGAAGCGAGCAAAGCGTTCGGGGGCATCCGGCGCCTCCCACCCGCCCCGGGCCGCCAGCCATCGAGGGGTCGTGAAATGGTGGAACGTGACGACGGGTTGAATCCCGCGGCCATGGCACGCGGCGCAGATCCTCCGGTAGTGATCGAGCGCGGCAATGGACCACTCGCCTTCGGCCGGTTCGATCCGGCTCCATTCCAGCGAGAAGCGGTACGCACCCAATCCCAGGTCTGCCACGAGGTCCACGTCTTCCCGCCAACGGTGGAACGAGTCGCACGCATCCCCGCTGGGCTCCACACATCCAGAATCGGGATTGTGCTCCCAATCCCACCAGTCGTTATTGAAGTTGCCGCCTTCGATTTGATGAGCGGCGGTCGCGGTGCCCCAGAGGAATCCTTCGGGAAACTCAAGCATGAGTGGCACCGTAGCTGGTTCGCTTCCACTCCGCTATGCCTGCCAACATGGCCCCATGGGTGCATCCCTTGACTTCCTCGTCCGTCTGCTGGATCTCGAACCGATCGAAGAGAACATCTTCCGTGGCGTGCAGCCCGACGAGGAGCGGCAGCGGGTGTTCGGTGGTCAAGTTGCATCCCAGGCGCTCATGGCGGCCGGGCGGACCGTCTCGGCCGGACACGTCCACTCCCTCCATTCGTACTTCCTCCGGCCCGGTGATCCCAGAGTCCCGATTCTCTACGAAGTCGACCGGATCCGCGACGGGAAGTCGTTCACCACCCGCCGGGTCGTCGCCATCCAGCACGGTCGCGCCATCTTCAACATGTCGACTTCGTTCCATGTAGAGGAGAAGGGCCTGGACCACCAGTTCACCATGCCTGACGTCCCGCCTCCCGAGAGCCTCCAGCCCCTCCCCGACCGGCTGGCCCCTTGGCGGGACGAGCTCGAGGAGTGGTTCTCCCGTCCCCATCCCATCGAGCAGCGTCATATCGGCGAGCTCCCTTGGAAGCATGGCCACGACCGCCTGCCGTACCTTCGACTGTGGATCCGGGCCGACGGTGAGTTGCCCGTTGATCCGTTACTGCACGCCTGCGTCGTGACGTACGCGTCGGACATGTCGTTGTTCGACACCATCCTCCAGCCCCACTCGGTCCGCTGGGATGACCCGGACTTCATGGGAGCCAGTCTCGACCACTGCATGTGGTTCCACCGGTCCTTCCGGGCCGATGACTGGCTTCTCTTCGACACGGACTCGCCTGTGGCCGCCGGAGCTCGAGGCCTGGCTCGTGGCTTCCTGTACGACCGATCGGGGCGCCTGGTGGTCTCGATGGTCCAAGAGGGCCTGGCCCGCATCATCGCCTGAAGCCAAGCACCACCCCCTGCCGGGGCCGCAGACCTGACCTTGTCGAGCTCAGCGGGCCGTGATCGGTACGTAGTCCCTGGTCTCGGGTCCGATGTAGAGCTGTCTGGGCCGGGCGATCTTGGAGTCCTGGTCCAGCATCTCCTGCCAGTGGGCCAACCATCCCGCCGTACGTGGGATGGCGAAGAGCACCGGGAACATGTCGAGAGGGAACCCCATGGCCTGGTAGATGAGCCCCGAGTAGAAGTCGACGTTCGGGTACAGCTTCCGGGACACGAAGTACTCGTCCGACAGAGCGATCTCCTCGAGCCTGAGGGCGATGTCCAGTAGCGGGTTCTTCCCCGTCACTTCGAACACCTCGTCCGCCGTCCGCTTGATGATCTTCGCCCGCGGGTCATAGCTCTTGTACACCCGGTGGCCGAATCCCTGGAGCCTTCCATTCCCGGCCTTCACACCTTCGATGAATGCCGGTACGTTCTCGATGTCGCCGATCTCGGTGAGCATCCGGATCACGGCTTCGTTGGCGCCACCGTGTCGAGGTCCGTACAGGGCGGCGCAGGCCGCGGCGCAGGCCGAGTACGGGTCGGCATGCGAAGACCCCACCACCCTCATCGCCGTGGTCGAACAGTTCTGCTCGTGATCCGCGTGCAGGATGAACAAGATGTCCAAGGCTCGCGTCAGCACTGGATCCGGTTCGAAGTGGGGTTCTGCCACCTTCCACATCATCGAGAGAAAGTTCGCGGGGAAGTCCAAGGAATTATCGGGGTAGACGAACGGCATGCCCACACTGAACCGGTGAGCGGCGGCCGCCAGCGTCGGCATCTTGGCGATGAGGCGGGTGATCTGCTTGGCCCTGGAGGTGGGATCGAAGATCTGCTTGGCGTCGAGGTAGAAGGTGGAGAGAGCTGCCACGGCCGACACGAGCATGCCCATCGGGTGGGCGTCGTAGTGAAAGCCGTCAAGGAAGCGCTTCCGTACGTTCTCGTGGATGAACGTGTGCATGGTGATCTCTTGTCGCCATGCCACGAATTCCGGCTCGCTGGGGAGCTCACCGTGCAACAGCAGGTACGCCACCTCCAGGTACGTGGACTGCTCGGCCAACTGCTCGATCGGGTATCCGCGATATCGCAGGATGCCGGCGTCGCCGTCCAGGTACGTGACCGCGCTCTCGCACGCTGCCGTGGACATGAACCCGGGGTCGTAGAACCACACACCGGGGAGCACCTTGGACCACTCGGTCGCCGCCACCCCTCCGTTGACGATGGGTAGCTCGACCGTCTCTCCGGTCCGGTTATCAGTGATGGTGATGCTCTCGGCCACGGGCACGGGCCTCCTCTCCGGTGGTTCTCTCCTCGGCTTCCTTCCCAATCCTACGGCACCGGTCAGCAACCGTCGACGCCCCCACATACAGCTCTACGCCCCGATCACAGGCATGTCCGCGATCGACCGCGGTGACGGGAAGGGGGGCGGGATTTCCGCCGGGTTGACGCGGGACGAACTCTTCGAGACCCACGGTCGAGCTGGCTTGGCTCAGCCCGTCTTGGCCTTGGGCGAGGTCTTGGAGGTCTTGGGGGGTTTCGCCGCGGGCCTGGTCGTGGTGGTCACGGGCGGTGTGGTCGGCGGCGGCTCCGGCGCAACGTGGATCGAGAACGTGTCGGTCGTGAGTGTGAGGTCGACCTGTGCCGGCGGTGGCTTGACCGAGACCACCAACGTGTACGTCTGACCGGGGGTGACCGGGAGGTCGGCCAAGGCGACCGTCGACGATGTGCCCGGCATCAGCGTCACGTGGTCCGAGACTGCGCGCGCGCTCCCGCCCTGCGACGGAGTGACCGAGGCGGAGACGGCGACGCCTTGGGCCGCGACGTCGCCCTGGTTCGACACCACCACTGTGATGCCGAGCGCCTTCGTGGGGAGGATCGTCCCGGACCCGACTGTGGTCCCACCGGTGCCTGGCTGGCCCCCGGCTGTCGTACCACCGGTTCCCGTGCCGGTCGACACGGCCGGCACCGACCCCGAACCTGTCCTCAACATGGCCTGCAACAGGACGACACGGGTCACAGGTACCAGTGTCGATGACGAAGTCAGGTCGCTCACCAGGGTCTCCAGCGGTCCTGGCGCCCAGAGCTGGGGATCGGTCACCCACACCGAGGGCGGCAGTGCGGCACGCCCCGGCGCCAGAAGGAACGACCTCCGCACAGCCCTGTACATGTGGTCGGCCGCCTGGAGCTGGGAGCCGGCGGCGCTGAGGGCGGCAGCCGCCTCAGCCGGCGACGTGGGATGCGCCACGGAGGTGCTGGTGGCCGACACGCCGGGTTCGGGCGGCATGGAGAGTCCCAGCAAGCCGTCCACCGCCCGCCGTATCGCGGCAACGGCTGCGCCACGTCTGTCCACGACCGCTTCCAGCTCTGCCCCGGATGTCCCGGTCGGGGCCGGTGGTGACAGTGCGGTCACCGATGCCGCCGTCTGCGAAGCCTCCGTCACCAGGGCGTCGAGCTGGTTCTCGAGCGACTGGCGTGTCATCGCGGCCATGTTCCCCATGAGTGTGGACAGTTGCTTCCCGGTGGCGCTCGACTGCTCGACCAGGATCGAGGCCTGCACCGCGTACGACCGGTTCAGGGTCTCGTGGAATGACTTGGAGGACTCGGACACCTTGGAAGCTCCGCCGACGAGCAGGAGCCCTGCCGCCACGGCCACGAGGCCGGTCAGCACGAAGGGGAGTACCGGTCGCCGTCGTCGTCGACGGCCAATGGGTGGCATCGCGGTTCGACGCTATCGCCGACGGGCCGGCCTCGGCGACGGGGCGGCGACCAATGGCAAGACTCAGGAGTCCGTTGACGCCTCCGAGGCAAGGTCGCGACCGGTCCCCGGCGCCGACCCGGCGGTGGGAAGGGTGCTGGCGGTGCTACGCCAGTGCACCGTGGGTCGGATCGCCGCCGGGTCCACACGCTCACGGTTCCGATCGGCCACGGCCAGCAACGACGAGATCGTGACCTGGTTCAGCAGGTGCGGTACCAGGCCCAGGTCCAAGAGCTTGGTATGGGCCGCCCGGTAGTAGTGCTCTTCCTTTTCTACCCGGGGGTCGTCAAGGTAGTCGATATCCACCCGCCCGGGGTAGGCGTCCACGACCATCTGGGCCAGCTGGGCCACGGTGAACGACTCAGTGAACTGGTTGAACACCCGGTACTCCCCTTCAGCCGGGGCATTCAGGCAAGCCAGCTCGACGCACGCCAGCGTGTCTCGTATGTCGAGCATTCCCCGGGTCTGTCCCCCGGTTCCGTACACCGTGAGCGGATGGCCTACCACCGCCTGGACGGCGAACCGGTTCAAGACGGTGCCGAACACGCCGTCGTAGTCGAAGCGAGTCGCCAGGTCCGGATGCAGCTTGGTCTCGGGCGTCTCCTGGCCGTACACGATCCCCTGGTTGAGGTCGGTCGAACGTAGGCCCCAGATGCGGCAGGCGAACATGATGTTGTGGCTGTCGTGGACCTTGGACAGGTGGTAGAAGGACCCGGGTTGCTTAGGGTACGGCATGACGTCGGTGCGTCCCCGGTGGGTGATCTCGATGAATCCCTCTTCGATGTCGATGTTCGGCGTGCCGTACTCGCCCATGGTCCCCAGCTTGACCAGGTGGATCGACGGGTCGACGTCAGCGATGGCGTAGAGAAGATTGAGCGTGCCCACGACGTTGTTCACCTGCGTGTAGACGGCGTGCTTCTGATCGATCATCGAGTACGGGGCTGACCGTTGCTCGGCGAAGTGGACGATGGCTTCGGGTCGGAACTCGACCAAGACTCGACTGACGAACGTCGGGTCGGTCAGGTCACCGATGAACGGCTCCACCTGGAGACCCGACACCTCTTCCCAGACCCGGACCCGGCGCTGCAGTCTCGCTATCGGCACCAAGCTGTCGACTCCCATCTCGAAGTCGTACTGACGACGAGCGAAGTTGTCCACGACCCCCACGTCATGCCCACGGCGGGAGAGATGTAGTGCCGTGGGCCAACCCAGATAGCCGTCTCCGCCTAAGACCAGGATCCGCACGTCTCGCCTCCTCTTCCCGCCGGTTCGCACCGGTCCGGTGTCATGCTGCGCAAAATGTCGCTCGGACGCTGCACGACGCAACTGCAGCCAATAGCAACGCTTCCGTAACACAAGACTGCCCCACAAACCTGAGAGCCACCTGAATGTTACCCATGACAGTCCTGTGACCAGGGTGATGGTTTCGTAAGAATTGGGGATCGGAGGGGAGCAGTTCGGGACAGAGTGCTCCCCGGGGGGGACTCCAGGCGCCGCCAGCTCGACCGTCTCCGTAATTGTGCCCTGAAAGCCCGGTCGGCGAACATGGTCGAGTGAGTTCCGGTGCCTCGAGTCGGCGACCTGACGGCATGGGTCTCGAGCTCGGGCTACCGCCGGACGCAAGGACGGGTGCTGCGTCTCCCCGACCGGGGGTCGGCACGCTGGCGCCGCAGCGACCGCTTGCACATCGAGATCCCCTACGGATCCTCGGCGTGACTCACACACCAACTTGATCGCGGGGACCCAGACGATCGTGATCAGGCAAATGCCGCACCCACGGTGGCTACGGCCGACGTGAGCTCGGCGACCTCCACTTCGATAGCGCCACTGGGATGCAGGTACAAGATCGTGCCGCGGGCTACCGGCCGGCCCAAGGCCGTCTCGAGTGCCAGCGCATAGGCCGCCACCTGGAACCGGTAGCTGTCCGGAAGGGTTGCGAGCTCCCCGGCGTCGAGCACCTGGTCGGTCTTGTAGTCCACCACTTCGAGGCCTTCGGGACCGTCCACCACGAGGTCGACTATCCCCTCCAACACCCGATCACCTAACGGAACCCCCACGTACAGCTCCCTCCAGTAGCGACCCGAGTCGACAGCCCGGTGCACGACTTCGGATTCGAGCGCCGTCTGTGCCAACCGGGCCACCTCCCGAGCGCGTCGTGGCACGCCTTCGGCCACGGCTTGGGCCCGGGCCAGTTCTTCGAGCCCCTCACCCGTCGCAAGGTTCACGGACTGGAGGACGGCGTGGACAGCTCGCCCGATGGCGGTGCCGGCCCGCCCACGGCGCCACGCCGTGTGGTCCTGTGCCGGGGAGACTGACCCCTCTTCGGTCTGATCCGAAGGGTCCCCCCCCGCCCCGGTCCCTGCAGTCGTGCTGTCATACGCGGTGGCCCCGATCGACACGAGCTTGGCGACAGCGGTGGCCGCCACCGCTCGGGGAATGCGGTTCTGCTCCAAGATGGCGCCGCGACCTTCCTGCCAGGTCCGGCGGTCCACCGCGTCGTCCGGGTCCTCGAGGCCCCCTACCAGCCTCGCACCGGGCGCGACCGTCCGCGGCGCGCCGGTGAGCCCGACCCCTGGCGAATCGACAACCCGGCAGAGCTCGGGGACGTCGACCGCCACCTGTTCGATCCACGCCGCAGGGCAGTCCGAGTCGGCCCGCCGATGAAGGCACACGACGAGGTGGTCACGGGCTCGCGTCGCTGCTACGTACAGCTGACGGTATCGCTCACCACGGTCCATCTTGGCCTCGACTTCGTCCAGCGCGTCGAATCCCGCTGAGCTGACGACGCCTGGCACTGCCACCTGCGGTCCATCGGGTCCCCAGAGGATCCTCGCACCCGAGGGCGTGGAGACCTTGGTCTCCAGTCCGGCCATCACCACCACGGGAAACTCCAAACCCTTGGCGGCGTGCACGGTCATGATGCGCACGGCGTCGTCGTCGGCTTCGGGAAGCACCACCTCACCGGCCCGGGCGTTGTCGTCTCTTTGCTGGTCCACCCATTCGAGGTACCGGCGCAGGTCCCCCCCGAACGCCTCGGAGTAGGTCCTGGCATCTTCGGCCACGAATCGGAGCTGGCGCCAGACCTCCCGAGGCCTCGGCGTCTCCAGCGCCAGCTCGAACACCCGCCGCTGCGTCAACACCCGCTGAAGGAGCTCGCTGACGTCGCACCACCAGCGGTCCCGATGGAGCTCGTGCAGTGAGCGAAAGGCGAGCCCCACCGGGTGGGCGTCCCCCAGTTGCGGTGGAACGGACGTCCGGTAGTCCCACGTCCCACCGTGGGAGCGATGCTCGACGAGGTCGTCGTCACCGCAGGCGAAGAGGGGGGAACGGAGGGCTGCCACCAGGGCCAGCTCGTCGGTCGGGTCGTCCACCGACCGCAGAACGGCCAAGAGGTCCTGTACCGCCTGGGCGGCGTAGATCAGTGAGGTCGCCTCCAGCTGGTACCGGACCCCGGCGGCGTCGAGGCCGGAGAGCAGGTGTGGCAATCCGGTACGGGAAGGGACGAGTATCGCGATGTCCGACCAGCACGCCGGACGCGCCTCGTCGTCGACCGGCCACCCTTCTTCCACGACCTGTTGGACGACGGCAGCCACGTCACGTCCCTCGCGCCGACGCACGGCGTCAACGCTCTCGCCCCGGTCCCCGGCACTTCCGAGGAGGAGCACCGGCGGACCGCTCGGCACCGCGGGGCTCGGTAGGCGGAAGGCCTCCAAGTCGATGTACTGGGGTTGGACTGAAGGGTCCCCCTCCCCGAGCAGCCGTCCGAACACCGCGTTGACCCACGCGAGCAGACCGGGCACCGACCGGTGGTTCCGGGTGAGCGCCAGCGGACGCTCGGCGAATCGGTCCCGCACGGACATGTACTGAGAGATGTCAGCGCGGCGAAATCGGTAGATGGCCTGTTTCGGATCCCCTACGAAGAAGAGCCGGCCGGGCGTCACCTCGAGCGTCGTCCATTCGAGGGTCGTCGCCTCGGGACTTCGGGCGGCGATCCGCACGGCCAGCTCGGCCTGGATGGGATCGGTGTCCTGGAATTCGTCGATGAGCAGGTAGCGGTACTGTTCGGCGATCTCGCCGACGACATCCGGCCGGTGTCGCAGGAGATCCCGGGCCTGCACGAGCAGGTCGTGGAACTCCAGACGTCCCTCCCGGCACCGATCAGCGGCGGCGTTCAGCGTCCAAGTCCCGATCTGCGCCAGGAGCTCGGTCAAAGCTGCACCGGCAACGGACTCGATCAGGGCCGATCGGGCTGCCACCGCCGTTCCGAGCAGCTCCCGAACCTCTTCGATTTTTCCGCCCCAATTTCCCTTGCGGCCTGCCAGGCGCTGGGACGTCCCGGGCATCTGGATGATCAGGCGTAAGCGCGCAATTTCCGAGTCCGCACCGCTCACTTCGACGGCCCAGGCTGCCATCTGCTCGAGGCGGGCGAGGAGCGCATCTGCCGGAGAGGTGCACATCGATGAGAGTTGGGCCGCCCGCTCGATCGGATCGACCATGGCGCCCACGTCCAGGGCCGGTCCCGTTCCCGGCGTCCAGGGGTGGTCGGACACCAGGTCCCAGTTCTCGTTGCACCGCAGGGCCAGGCTCCGGAGGTGGTCGAGGGTGATCCCGCACACGACCGCTCGCGTGAGTGGACGCAGTGTGGAGGCACCCAGGAGCGAGTGTTCTACGAATTCGGCCCAGCGCTCCTCGAAGGCCACCGACGAGCGCACCCCGTCGAGGACCTCGAACCGGGGGGGCAGTCCGGCCTCGAACGGGTGCTCGGCGAGGAGACGGCGAGCGAACCCGTGGAGGGTGCTGATCGGCGCCGATTCGATGTCGAGCAGTGCAGCTCGCACCCGGTCCCGGCGTTCACAGGGTCGGTCGGAAGCGTTGCGCTCCAGCTCTTGGCGGACCCGCTCCCGGAGCTCTGCCGCCGCGGCCTCGGTAAAGGTGATGGCGGCGATCTCGTCGATCCGGGCCCGGCCGTCGGCCACCAGCTCCAGGATCCTTCCCACCAGGGCCGAGGTCTTGCCGGTGCCGGCACCGGCCTCGACGAAGTGCGTCCCGTCGAGGTCGTGGCGGATGATCTCACGAGCCCCTTCGTCCGAAGACAGCTCGGCGTCGGCACTGCCTCGCCCGGCCAACCCCCCGGTCACTGTCGGCCTCCGGTGGCGGCATCGGGTCCTTCGGCCAGCTCGGCGTAAGGGGCCACCAGGGGGTCGTTCCGCGCCCGCTCCCACTCCTGGTCCCGCGCCGACGGGCACACCCGGTCGAACGGGCACCTGAGGCAGTTCTCGAATCCCTTTCGGTCTCCCTTTCGGTCAGGCGGTCCCGGGTGGGCCGGGAAGACCCCGGACTCGATGCTCCCGACCAGCGTGCCCACCACTTCCCCGAGATGGTCGAGGACCGCCTCGTCGATCGCCGGGCCGCTCGGATCGAAGTGCCCTGGTGATGCCAGCCACCAGTAGTTGGCGGCGACCGAGGCACCTTCGAACGACTGCTTGGCGGCCAGCGCGTAGACGGGGAGCTGGAGCCGGCGTCCCCTGTCCACCGGGTCCTCTCCCTCCCGAGCTCGGCTGGGCGCTCCGGTCTTGTAGTCGATCACCACGAGATCGGGGGCGCCGACGGCGAGGGGGGCACTGGGTGGGCCGGGGGCACTGGGTGGGCCGGGGGGACCGGGGGGACCGAGGCGGTCCACACGGTCGATCACTCCTCGGAAGCGGACAACCCCGCGGCCGGGCACCGGCACTTCGACCGGGTCGCCCTCGTCGGCGCCGAAGCTCATCTCGACGGCCACGGGAACGGCGCCGGTGCGACTCCGGTAACGAAGGTCTTCGACCACGAACCGTCGAAGGTCGAACAGGATCGACTCCCGGTCGATCTCCCACAGGGCCGCTCGCCCGATACGCCCGTCACGCTCGTACTCATCGAACACCTCGCCGGCGACCGCCGTGATGCTCTGTATCGCCTCGTCCACCGAGTCGAGCGACGTCGGAAAGGGATCGTCCAGCGATGTCGAGAATGCGCTCTCGGGCGATGCATGGCCCCGTGCCACCCGTGCCCAGCGTTCGAGGACGGTGTGGATCAGCAGACCCCTGTCCTGCGGGGTGATCCGGAGCCGAGCTTCGGGCTCTATCGGCACGTCGAGACCCAGCACGTTCTCCAGGAGATATCGCCGGGGGCACGCGGCATACCTCTCGAGGTGGGTCGGGGACTGGGGCGCCCCGTCCAGCGGTGAGTGCCGGGTGGGGCCCGGAAGCTCCACCCGACCTTCGAACCGGTTGAACCCGGCGCTCCGCCGGTGGAGCACCGCGTCCAGGCCGGCGGCCAGGACCTGGTCGGACACGGCCAGGGGGTGACCGGCGAGCCCACCGGTGCGCTCTTTCCATGCCTCCAGGCTCCGAAGGTCCCGATCGGCGATGTCGGCCGGCTCCCCGCCGGCACGGACCGCAGCCGTGAAGGACGGCACGACGTCGAAGCCCGAGACCCCGTCGAACCCGTCCACGCCACGGGAGGAGAGCTGCTCGTCGGTCCCGGCCAACGCAGCGAGGGTCTCGAGCACCCAGTGGGCCGGACGGCGTACGAGCCGGGAGTGCTGACGGCCGCGGGAGAACGACAGATGCCGCTCGCGGGCCGACGAGAGCGCAGCCAGGTAGTCCCGATAGGCCTCCACGGGGTGTCCGGCCCGGAGCGGCACGTCGGGACCCGCAGCGCTCCGCTCTCGATCCGGCAGCAACGGGTCCTCGCCCCGCCGGGAGGGGAAGTCACCGTCTTGCATGCCGACGACGAAGAGCACATCCAGGTCGATGCCGACCAGCTCGGCCACCGAAGCCACCAGAACTCCCCGGCCGAAGCGCGTGGTCTGGGGAGCCGGTCGCTCGAGCTCGGCAGCCAGCGACGAACGGAAGGTCGCCGGGTCCGGGTCAGGGTCGATTTCGTCCAGCACTGCGAGCTGGCCCAGGAGGTCGTCGACGCTGGTGAACGCCTCGATCTCGTCGGGTGGCCAGGTCGGCTGGCTGCCGGGGTCACCGGGGCTTGCGGCGTTGGTGGGGTCGCCCAGAAGGTCGTGCAACAGGGTACGGGCCCACTCCGCCCAGGTGGCCCACGTCGCCGGGAAGGGCACGCACCGGTCAGCGGTTGCGCTGACGAAGCGGCTCAACGCCGACGCTGAATCGGCGTCCTCCCGATCACGAGCACGCTCGGCGAAGGTTCCCAGCCGGTCCGACCATTCGCCGACTCCTGCGACCACGCCGGCGCGCCGTGACAGCCGGTCCCAGTCGGCCGCCGGGACAACCCGCCCCTCGAATCGCAGCGGGCCCGTCGCCAGCCACGCCGTGACTTGAGAGCGTCGCCACCCGCCGTCGACCACATCGAAGAGGCCGGTCAGGACGCGCCCGGCCACGGTGGCCGACAGCGGTCGGGTGCTGGAACCGTGGTGCTCGACGCCGGCCCGCGAGAGGGCTTCGCCGATCATCTTCCCCAGGCGTGCTGTGCCACAGTGGGCGATCGCCATCCGGTCGGCCCGGTCGCCGGCGGCCAGACGCTCCATCAGCCGACGGACCACCACCAGGACCTCGACGTCGGTGGATGGGGTGCTCAGGACCCGGGTCCCGACCACCGGTGCTTCCCCGGACCCTGTGACCGAACCGGCACCCTCGGCGAGCGGCCAGGCCTGGCCGAGAGCTGCTACCACTCTTCGTGCCGGATCGTCGGCCGCGCTCACCCCCGTCGTCCCTACGAGCACCGTCAGGCTCCCGTGCCGGGCGACGGCCTCCAGGAGGCTCCGGTGATGGGGAGGGGGGACCGGGAGCAGGTACGCGACGACGTGGCCGGTGGAACCCAGGGCCACGGCGGGGTCCGTCTCGATGGCCGAAGCTGCGGCTTCGGCCAGGCACACGTCGTCGAACCGTCGCGCCAGGAGCTCCTCCATGGCGTTCACCAGTCTCAGCACTTCTGCCGATCGGTGGCTCTGACGGGCCAGGGCCTGGCGCGACTCGAGGGGCACTGGGCGAAGGTCCCGGTAGGTCTCGGCCAGGGCCCGGGCCGTCGCCGGATGACCCCTACGGGGTCCGAACACCCGGGTCGCCCCGGAGGTCAGTACGGCTCGGGCCGCGGCCAGCTCCACGGCAGGGCCACCGGGCTGCCGCCCCGAAGCCACCATCGTCGGCTCCCCGAGCCCGGCGGCGAACCGACCGAGGGGGACGAAGCGCACGTTCACGATCCCCGGGCGCTCCCTGGACGATTCCCCATCGAGCTGTCCCGAAGCCAGCCATCGTCGGGTGGCCAGCCCAAGGGTCGCCCGCGGGACCAGCACCGTCACGGGCGCCAGCGCGTCCCCGTCCTGAGCCGTGGCGATCTCCTGGCTCAAGGCTCGCGCCACGTCTCGCCCGTAGCGTTCCACCCGGACCACGATCCCCACCTCGGCCATCGTAGGGGCCGGGTGTATCTCTCATAATGAGAGGGTCCGGTAGAGGGGGCTGGGTCTGACCCCAATCGTGTATCTGGCCTCGTGCCTTGCGGCTGATCTGTCGGCCCGTCTCCCCTCTCTGGACGCGCACCGACCGGTCGGACGGACGTGACCCGATAGGAGCTTTGGCAGCACCGTGAGAGTTCTGTCCGCCGTCCCGGCCGGTGGTGCGATCCCATCGGATGAGAGGAAGGCAGGTACCAGCATGGCAAAGGTGGAGCG
>JAJYWF010000045.1 GCA_021791635.1 Actinomycetes bacterium | reverse complement strand
GTCGCCCTTGCTCGCGATCCACGCGCAACGGACGGTGATCTCACACGTCAATCGTATCACAACCACGCAACTACGTCAATATATTTCCGAAAGATCAGTAATGGATCAAGTCCTCTGGCAACGAAACCATGACTTTGGACATACCAAGATTACATCTTGGAGTAGTGCCATCGGAGCAGGTGAGCGCCCCGGGACACTGCCGGGAGCCGTTGCCTCACGTCAGGCGAGTCTGAACACGAGTGCCCACGGCCCACGGTACGCATCGGAGAGCGCGACCGCCCTCTCTTCGGTGGGGGTGTTTCGATTCCGTCCGGATTGACATGGGGCTGAGAGTCGAGGGCAGGTAGCCGGCCTCACGTGGGCAAGCTGGCCTGAACGAGTTGCGTACTTCGACGGGGACTGCGTTCCTGAAGGTGTGGAAGGTCGAGCCGTTTCGTGGATCGATGCCGCTCTCGGCCCCGTCTCGGAGCTCTCGACTCAGGCTACGTCGGAGGCACTGGTCCCGACGCCCAGGACTTCTCGGCTCCGGCCCTCCGGGAAATCCCTAGCAACGACAACGGCCTTGAAGTCGAGGGGGTGATCGCAGGGCATCGAGGAACTCGAACAGGGCAGACGCGGACACGGCAGACGCGGACACGGCCATCGGGGGTCATCTCATTTCGTGCGCTCGGACAGGCACACGCCCACGACGACTCCGGTGACCACCTATCTGGTGGACCCGCCGGGAATCCCAGATCCCACCACGCGAGGGGACCCAGACCGGGTTCGTGATCGAAGAGATCGCGTGGTCACCCCGTCAACCACCACAATGGTGCCGATGAGCGAATTGGAACCCGAACCCATGTCCGGTGGTGCCGAGTCGGAGACCAGCCGGGTCGAGGCCTTCAGTGACGGCGTGCTCGCCGTGATCATCACGATCATGGCCCTCGAGCTCCGGGCTCCGGCCGGCGCTGGGTTGTCAGCACTTCGGGACCGTGTGCCGAATCTGCTGGTCTACGTTCTGAGCTTCACCTTCGTCGGCATCTACTGGAACAACCACCACCATCTCCTGCGGGCGGCGCGGAAGGTGAGCGGCGCAGTCATGTGGTCGAACCTCCATCTCCTGTTCTGGCTGTCGCTCATCCCCGTGCTCACCGAGTGGGTTGCCGACCAGTACCGTCACCCCCTGCCGGCGGCGGTGTACGGCGTGGTCGGCCTCGGGGCGGCGGGCGCCTGGGCCCTGTTGCTCCGGGCTATCGCCAGGGCTGACGGCCCCGGGTCCACGGTGGTGGCCGCCGTCGGCAACGACACCAAGGGAACCGTCTCGCTGGTCGCGTACGCCGCCGGGGTCGGTCTGGCCTACGTGAGCCCGTGGGTCTCCTACGCCCTTTACGCTGCAGTGGCGGTCATGTGGATCGTCCCGGATCGGCGATTCGAGCGGGCCTCCAAACCCGCTTGAGACGGAGTTTGCTCGTCCGTCCGTCCGACCCGTGCCCGACCGCTCCGCCAGGTCACAAGCGGGTCAGGCGCCACGTGTACGACGGCCCCGAGAGCGCCGCCGCGGTGACCACTGGGACACGCTCCTGCTCCTGTCCGATCCCCACCTCCAGGTAGCCGAGCAGCGTGTCCTTGGCCATGGGCGCCTGGAGCTTTCGGGTGAGCACGAGCTTCTGGCTCACGGGAGCCCCGGACCATCCGAGGAGTGTCGCTGCAGCCGTCGTTACGACCGGTACCGACTGGCTGTAGGGGGCCGACAGGGTGGCGACGGTGGCGCCCGAGGACAGGACCTGGGAACGCCGCAGCTCAGAGCCGACGGCCGTGGCCAAGCTCTGACCGGCAGCCAGAGCCGTTGTGAGCGGCGACACCCCTGTCTGGCCCATGACCGCGCCGACCACCATCTGTGTGTGCCCGGATACCTGATGGGTGGCGGCGAACACGAACGATGCGCCCCCCTGGGGGATCCAGCCGGTCTTCACTCCCACGATGCCGTTCTTGCCGACATCGGCGTTCACGTTGTACTGGACCCCGACGCCGGGCAGTGTCACCTGGGGCATGGCCACGATCCCGGCGAACACTGGGTTCTTCATGGCCACCATCGCCAGGCGTACCTGGTCGCCCACGGTGGAGACGGTCGCTGGGTCCACGCCGCTGGCGTCGGCGTAGTGGGTATGGGTGAGGCCCAGCGCCGAGGCTTCGGCGTTCATCTTGCTCACGAAGGCGGGCACGCTTCCGGCGTCCCACTGGGCCAGGAGGGAGACGATGTTGTCGCCCGAGGGAATGAGCGTGCCTTCCAG
Source organism: Actinomycetes bacterium (assembly GCA_021791635.1). Lineage (GTDB taxonomy): Bacteria > Actinomycetota > Acidimicrobiia > Acidimicrobiales > RAAP-2 > JAJYWF01. Next base: position 18,010 of record JAJYWF010000045.1, on the reverse strand, counting down.
GGCCTGCAATTCGGTGATCTGCTCACCGGTGGTGACGGCGACGACCGAGTCCCCCTGGGCCAGGTCCTGCTGGTACTGGGTCACGTCGGCCGGGGTGACGGTGATCGAGGGACCTGTCGCGCCCAGGGCGAGCGGGTGGTCCTTCAAGATGACGTAGGAGGCCATGATCTTGGTCACGCTGGCCATCGGGAACTGCTGATCGATGGTCGTTCCCGACGCCGCCTTCGATCCCACCGTTCCAACGCCCTGCACGGCGACGGTGGCCACGCCCTGGGCCGGCCAGGGGAGCTTCGCCGGCGCTCCCGGGAAGGCGGCGGAGACGCTTCGGACCCGAAGGGTCGGGCCCGGGGCCGTCCGCACGGATTGGACGACGACCGCTACGACGACGACGACGATCACGACGACGGCCAGGACGGCCAGGAGCGATCGCCCCGAACGGGAGGGTCCGGCAGCAGCGTGGGCGGCATTCCAAGATGAGCGATACGGAGTCATGGGCCACTCACATTAGGGAACGAGGACGGCCGAGGGGCGTCAGGTACCTGGAGCTCGGCGCACCACCCGCACCCGGGTGAAGGCCGACATCCCCTCAGCTCCCAGCTCCTGGCCGAACCCAGAGGCCTTCCAGCCTCCGAACGGGGCCACGTGGTCCATGGCCGCCATTCCGTGGCCGTTCACGAACACCGTACCCGCCTCCAGCCGTCCAGCCAGGTCGGCCGCTACCTCGTCGTCGGCGGCCCAGATCGAGGCGCACAGGCCGAATGAGCTGTCGTTGGCCTGGGCCAGTGCGTCTTCGACGTCCCGGTAGGAGATGATCGGAAGTACGGGGGCGAACTGCTCGGTCGTGACGATGTCGGAATCGGCTGGTGGGTCGACGACTATGGCCGGTGGCACCAGCCAGCCGCCTCTCCCGGCGTCTGCTGCGTGCACGGAGGCCGGCCGGACGACACGGGCTCCGGCACTGCGCGCTTGGTTCAGGAGCCCTTCAGCCCGGTCACGGCCGGCGGCGGTGTGGACCGGTCCCATCGTCACCTCGGGTCTCAACCCGTCTCCCACCACCTCGGTCTCGAGCCGGGCCGCCAGGGCATCGACGACGTCGGCGAGCAGGGTGGAGGGCACGTAGACTCGCTTGACGGCCATGCAGACCTGGCCGGCGGTGGTGAAGGCGGCGGCGGCCAGCCGATCGGCGAAGGCGTCGTCCACCACCAGGTCGGACATGAGGATGGCGGGGTCGTTCCCTCCGAGCTCGAGCACCACCGGCTTGGTGGCCTGGGAGGCCAGGGACATGACCGAGCGCCCGCCGGCCACGCCCCCGGTGAAGGTGACCATGTCGACGCCCGGGTGGGCGACCAGTTCCCGGCCCAGGTCGTCCCCGGGACCGTTCACGACGTTCACCAGGCCCGGCGGCAGCTCACCGGCCAGTGCCGCGGCCGTGGCCAAGAGGGCGCCGGGGCAGGTGGGAGGGGCCTTGGCGATGACGGCGTTCCCGGCCAGCAACGCCGGGAGCACTTTGTTGCCGAAGATGGCCACAGGCCAGTTGAACGGGATGATGGCCCCGACGACCCCGTGGGGGACCCGCTGGACCGTCGTCGAGTCCCCGAGCAGCTCGGTCGAGATCGCCCGGGCCGCCAGGGGCACAAAGGCGTCGGCCATCCCGCCCAGAGTGCCGGTGTCGAACTGGGACTCCCATAGCACCTTCCCGTGCTCCCGGGTGAGCAGGCGAGCGAGATCGAGTTGCTCGACGACCGCTCCGGCGTGTCGAGCCGCCGCTGCGACCTGGGCGGCGCGCTCGTCAAAGGAGAGGGTGGCCCACCTTCGCTGGGCCCGGTGGGCCGCAGCGATCGCGGCATCGAGCTGGGCCGAGGAGGCCGCTGGCGCCTGCAGGACCACCTCGTCGGGGTCGACCGGATTGGTGACCGGGTAGGGAGGAAGGTCCCCGGTGCGCACCTCACCGTCGATCACCAGTCCGGCCGAGAGCTCCACTGATCTGCCATTCCACCGGGCGGGCGAGAGCCCCAGCGGGCTGACGAGGTGCACCGGTCTCCAGTGAGAAAGTAGCGAACGCCCGGGCACGTGTCCACGGCGGAAGTTGGCACCAAGGCACGCCGAATAGGATGAGCACGGCAGGACACGGCAACACCGGCCGCAGCCGTCACCTTCGGTTCAGGGTCCGGCGGCTCGCTGGGCGGCCCAGCGGTAGTCGGCCTTTCCCGAAGGCGAACGCTCGACAACGGGGACGAAGACCACCGCCTTGGGCAGCTTGTAGCGGGCGATGTGGTCGGCGGCGTGAGCCACGATCTCGTCAGCAGAGGCGGTCGCGCCTTGGGCCAGCTGCACCACGGCGACCACCTCCTGGCCCCACCTCGGGCTGGGTCGTCCGGCGACGACGACGTCGGCGACGGCCGGGTGCCGGGCGATGGCCCGCTCCACCTCCTCGGCGAAGATCTTCTCACCTCCCGAGTTGATCGTGACCGAGTCCCGCCCCAACAGCTCGATCTCCCCGGTGTCAAGGTGACGGGCTCGGTCCCCGGGGATGGAGTAGCGGACCCCGTCGATGAGGGGGAAGGTACGTGCGGTCTTCCCGGCATCGCCGAGGTAGCCGAGGGGGACGGCGCCGGTCTGGGCGAGCCAGCCCATGCCGTCGTGCCCGGGCGCCAGGACGGCATCGAGCTCCTCGGTCACCACGACGGTCCCGGGCCCGGGAACGAACCGTCCGGCGGCACCCGGATTCGACGACACGGCGTGCATCTGGGCGCCGGTCTCCGACGAGCCGGCGGAGTCGCTGATAATGAGCGACGGCATCCGGGCCAACGCCAGTTCCCGGACCGCCGGCGTGAGTGGGGCCCCACCGTTGCCGACCGCGAAAAGGGACGACACGTCGTACTCGGCGCGCCCCAGCTCCTCGACGAGCGGTCGGAGCATGGCGTCTCCCACGATGGTGAAGGTGTTGACTCCCTCGCGGGCTACCGTCCGCCACACGTCGGGTGGATCCAGCCGGCGGGGATCGTCGGGCAGGACGATCGTGGCCCCTTCGGCCATCATCATGAACGCCGCCCACTGGGCGGCGCCGTGCATCAGTGGGGGAAGAAGCCCCAGCTTCAAGCCCGAGCCGGCCGACGCCCTGGCGGCCAGGTCCTCGTAGCTCTCGACCAGCTCCCAGGTGCCCACCCGCCGGCCTCCCATGGCCGCGACGAAGATGTCGTGCTGGCGCCAGAGCACCCCTTTGGGCATGCCGGTGGTCCCGCCGGTGTAGAGGATGTACAGGTCGTCGGGCGATGGTTCGACGTCGGGACCTTCCGGGTCGCCCGAAGCCAGTGCCTCCTCGTACTCCACTGCACCCGGGATGGGGTCGTGGCCGGAGCCGTCTCGCACGTGGAGCAGCACGTCGACGAAGGGGAGGTCGGCGAGCACCGGCGCCAGGGTGGGGGCCAGCGACTCGTGGTACACCACGGCCCTGGGCCGGGCGTCGCGGAGCAGGTAGGCGAGCTCTTCACCGACGTATCGGTAGTTGACATTGAACGGGGCGACCCGAGCCCGGTAGGAGCCGAGCATCCCTTCGAGGTACTCGTTCGCGTTGTAGAGGGCCAGCGCCACGTGGTCCTGCCCGGACTCGTGCCCGGCCAGCCGGTCCCGCTCGGTGCGCACCCCCAATCCCCGGTCGTGGAAGTACGAGGCCAGCCGACGTGCCCGCTCGGCCATGGTGGAGTAGGTGAAGCGGCGTGTCTTCCACACCAGGCACTCCCTCTGGGGCACGGCCCGGGCGATGGTCTCGAAGGCTACGGAGAGATTGAAGCCGGTCACCGGCTTGATGGTGGCGGTCGGTTCGGGGTCGGGCGTGGCGGGCACGTATCCGAGGTTATGCCAGCTCCACGGATCCGGTGGGCCTGCGGCTCCACGGGTCCGGTGGACCTGCAGCCCGTCGGGTCCGGTGGACCCATTGGGGCCCACGTGGCCCGCACCGACCCGGACGCGCCATGATCACTCCGTGCTCGACGTCGCCGGAGGCGGGGAAGGATCGGACGTGGCCGTCCGGAACCCGGCCACGTCCGAGGTCGTGGCCACGGTCCACGCCGCGTCCGAGCGCGAGGTGGACGAAGCCGTTGCCCGGGCCGCCCGGGCGTCCGGGTCGTGGAGGGAGATGGCCCCGGGGGACCGGGCCCGCCTCCTCCGGCGCTTCGCCGACGCCGTCGACGGCCACCGCGAGGAACTGGCGCAGTTGGAAGTGGCCAACGCCGGCCACGTGGTCGGCAACGCCCGAGCCGAGGCCGAACACGTCCGGGACGTACTGGAGTTCTCGTCGGGCTTCCCTGAGCGGCTGAGCGGCCGGCAGATCCCCGTCGGTGGGGGAGTGAGCCTCACGTTCCACGAGCCCCTCGGTGTGGTCGGGGTGATCGTCCCTTGGAATTTCCCCATGGTCATCGCCTCGTGGGGCGTGGGGCCGGCGCTGGCCGCCGGGAACACGGTCGTGCTGAAGCCGGCGGAGCTCACGCCCCTGAGCGCGTTGCGGCTAGGCGAGCTGGCCCTCGAGGCCGGGCTGCCCGAGGGGGTGCTCCAAGTCGTCACCGGGAGTGGAGCGGTGGTCGGGTGGCGCTTCGTGACCCATCCGGCCGTCCGCAAGGTGTGCTTCACCGGGTCCACCGAGGTGGGGCGGAAGATCATGGCGGGCTGTGCCGAGCAGGTCAAACGGGTCACCCTCGAGCTGGGGGGCAAGTCAGCCAACATCGTCTTCGCCGATGCCGACGTGGCCCGGGCCGCCGAGGAGGCTCCGGTCGGGGTGTTCGACAACGCCGGGCAGGACTGCTGCGCCCGGTCGAGGATCCTGGTCCAGCGCACGGTCTACGAACGGTTCATGGAGAAGCTGGGACCGGCGGTGGAACGCATTCGGGTGGGAGACCCCGGTGACGAGGACACCCAGATGGGTCCGCTCATCTCCGAGTCCCACCGTCGCGCCGTGGCGTCCTTCGTGTCCCCGGACCAGGCCGTGGCGGCACGGGGGCGCGTGCCGGAAGGGCCCGGGTACTGGTTCCCCCCGACTGTCCTCGCGCCGGTCGATCCGAGCTCGAGAGCGGTCACCGAGGAGATCTTCGGCCCAGTGGCGGTGGTGATCCCCTTCGACGACGAGGCCGAGGCGGTACGGGTGGCCAACGACACCCCCTACGGGCTCTCGGGCTCGATCTGGACGCGGGACGTCGGGCGCGCCCTGCGGATGGCCCGAGCGGTGCAGACCGGGAACCTCTCGGTCAATTCCCACTCCTCGGTGCGCTACTGGACGCCCTTCGGGGGGACCAAGCAGTCAGGCATCGGCCGGGAGCTGGGACCCGATGCGGCCGTGCCCTTCACCGAGGAGAAGACGGTGTTCATAGCGACGGACGGGTGAAGAGCGAGGATGGAGGAGCGGGGAGCGATGAGCGGGCGAGAGGGTGGCGAGGACCGGGGCCGACATGGGCGCTGACAACGAGACCACGAGAGAGGGCGGCGGCCCGTCGGCGGCGGCCCGCCGCCTCGTCGGGAAGGTGGCGGTGATCACGGGCGCCGGCAGCGGCATCGGCCGGGCGATGGCCGTGCGCTTCTCCGCCGAAGGAGCCGACGTCGTCGTCGTGGACCGGGACGAAGAGGCCGGTCGCTCGGTGGCCGCGTCCGTCGGGGGGCGGTTCATCCGGGCCGACGTCACCGACGGCGCCGCCGTGCAGGGGATCTTCGAGACCACGGTGGCCGAGCACGGCGGCCTGGACATCTGCTGCAACAACGCCGGGATCTCGCCGCCCGATGACGACTCGATCCTCGACACCGAGCCCGCCGCCTGGCACCGGGTCCAGGAGGTCAACCTCACCTCGGTGTACCTGTGCTGCAAGTACGCCATCCCGCACCTGATCGAGCGCGGCGGGGGATCGGTGATCAACACCGCGTCATTCGTGGCGGTGATGGGCGCGGCCACCAGCCAGATCGCCTATACGGCGTCGAAGGGCGGTGTCCTGTCGATGTCCCGGGAGCTCGGTGTCCAGTTCGCCCGCCAGGGCGTCAGGGTGAACGCGCTGTGCCCGGGCCCGGTGAACACTCCGCTCCTGAGGGAGCTCTTCGCCAAGGACCCCGAGCGGGCGGCCCGCAGGCTGGTCCACGTGCCGATGGGACGATTCGCCGAACCCGAGGAGATCGCCGCCGCCGCGGCGTTCCTGGCATCCGATGACGCGTCGTTCGTGACCGCCTCCACCTTCCTGGTCGACGGGGGCATCCACGCCGCCTACGTCACTCCTGAATGACGGGGGACCCGAATCGGAAGCGCAGTGCTGCCGAACCGGAGGCGCCGTGCTGCCGGGGCTGGGGACGAGCTGGGGACGGGTGACCACCGACCTGGGGACGAGACGCCCGGACCTGGGGACGGCGGAGTGAATGTTGGGGAGAAGGTCTGGATTTCGCACCGGGCCCTTGACCTTTTGCCCGCCAAGGCGCACGCTGGCAACAGTTCGGGTGGCGGAGATCCGCCGCAGAGCCGGAGGGGAGTCGAAAGACCGACCGAGGGCGACGGCAGGGGGCCGAGAGGTTCCCCGGTCGGGGCGGGGCGATGCGCCCGGGCGATGGAGGCTCGTGATGCGAGCCGGCGGCTTCCCTGGAGCCCGTCGGCGCGTGCCCCGAGCCGGGGTTGTCCGACACGACCCCGGCGACGGACGGCAGCGGGTCGCCGCGGGGGCAGCCCCGAGGAGCTGGACGGCCTCGGCCGGACGGTTACTCGGGGTTCTCTCGCGTCTGGGCACCCACGGTCATGCGGCACGGGTCGGGCACATCGGCGCAGCGCTCGCACTCCAGCTCCAAGGTGCTGTGGGCGATCCCGAAGGGCTCCACGATCCGCTCCCTCACCAGAGCCCCGACCGCCTGGGCCTCTTCGAGGGTCGGGTGCCCGGACACGACCAGGTGTGCGGACAGGGCTCGGACTTCGCTCGAGAGGCTCCACACGTGGAGGTCGTGGACGTCACCGACGCCGGGCACCTCGAGGATCACCCGGCGCATCGACGGGAGGTCGATGTCCGACGGGGTCGACTCCAAGAGCACGTCGGCGCTGGCCTTCACCAGGTGCGCCACCTGGACCACGATGACCACGGCCACCACCAGGGAGGCGACGGGGTCGGCCCGGTCCCACGACTCCCCGCCCACGACGATGACGACACCGGCCGCCAGGACGCATAGGGAGGCCGCGGCGTCCGAGATCATGTGGACCACCGCGCTCTTCATGTTGAGGTCGCGGCTCCGGTCGAACACCACTGCCGCGGCGATGCCGTTGGCCACCACGGCGACGGCCGCCGTCACGACGACCACACCGCCGTCGACGTGGACCGGGGACACCAGGCGGTCGATGCTCTCGGCCACGATGGCGGCAGTGACCACAGCCAGGATGGCGGCGTTCACCAGGGCGGCCAGGATGGTGCCGCGGTGGTTCCCGAAGCTCCGGGCCTCGCTCCGGGGTCGCATGGCCCAGCGGACGGCCAGCAGGGAGATGCCGATGGCGACGACGTCGGTGAGATTGTGGCCGGCGTCGGCAAAGAGACCGGTGGAGCGGGCCGCGATCCCCGCCACCACCTGACCGGCTACCAGGACGCCGTTCAGAGCCAAGGCGACGACCAGGCGACCGCTACGGGTCATGGGCTGTTCCGAGGCTCCTTCAGGCCCCCGTCGGCCACAGGACGGCGCTCCGCTCCCCGCGGCCCACCTGACCGGCCAGCTCCCTTTGGACGAGGGGGAGATCGTCGGCGTGGGTCACACCCACGCAGCGACCCGGAGCTGCCAGGACCCGGAACCGGAATGCCGGATCCCCCGAGGCGCTGGGGTCGGAGAGCACCTGTGCCACCACATCGGGCAGGAGCACTTCGGTCGGATCGTCCGAGCCCGGACCGCTCGGTCTCTCGAGCATGGCCGCCTCGAGCACGTCACGGATCGCCGGACCGAACCCCCAGAGGTTCATCGACACCAAGATGTCTCCGTCCAGCTCGACGGGCATCTTGCCGTCACCGACGAGGAAGCGGCCGTCGGTGGTGGCCGTGACCTGGTGCCGCTCCACCAACGACCTGAGCAACGCTCCGTCACCCACGTCGCACACCCCCCGGGAGACGGGGGACGTACCGATCACGGCGTCGCGAAGGCGGTAGGCCACGACGACGTTGGCCTCTGCCCGGTCCGGGCCCGAGAGATGCTCGGCCAGCAAGGTGAGGCCGGCCACCCCGTAGCAGTCGTCGGCGTTGGCCACGCCGAAAGGAGCGTCACCGGCCAGGTGGAGCGTCGAGGCCAATACGGCCTGGGCGGTCCCGAGCGGCACTTCCTGGCTGGCGAAGTGGACGTCCACCCACTCCGGCCACGCCCGCTCGACGTGGTAGCGGATCGCCGGACCGGTCTCGGGACCCACGACGACCACCAGGGTCGAGAACCCGGCCCGCATGGCGTCGCTGCCCAGCAGGTCGATGACCGCCTCACCGGCCGGGCCGACCGGGGCCAGCGGCTTCACCCCCCCGTAGCGGCGGGCACGACCGGCGGCCAGGACCACCAGCACCGGGCCGGAGCCCACGAGGGTCAGCCCCCCCAGCGCAGGACGGCGCTCGCCCAGGTCATGCCCCCCCCGAAACCGGTCAGGAGCAGCCGGGACCCTGGCGTGATGCGGCCGTGGTCGATGGCGTCGTGGAGGGCGAGGGGGATCGACGCCGACGAGGTGTTCCCGTAGCGGTCGATGACCACGGCCGTACGCTCTTCGGGAATGCCCAGGCGCTGGCATGCGGCCTGGATGATCCGCAAGTTGGCCTGGTGGGGAACCAGGAGGTCCACCTCCGCGGCGCCGAGGCCGGCGTCGGCGAGAGCCCGCTCCGCCGACTCCACCACCACCCGGACCGCCTTGCGGAAGATCTCCTTGCCGTCCATGGAGAGGTAGCCGCCGTGATCGCACTTCAGCAGGTGCCGCAGTGAGCCATCGGCGTTGAGATTCCAGCTCAGCAGATCTCCGTCCCCCGGAACCGGTTCGAGCACGACGGCGCCGGCCCCGTCGCCCACCAGGACGGCCATGGAGCGGTCGTCCCAGTCGGTGATGCGGCTCAACGTGTCGGCCCCGATCAACAGGACCGGACCGGCACCGGCGGCGATCAGCCCGGCGCCGGTGACCAGGCCGTAGACGAACCCCGAGCAGGCGGCATTCACGTCGAAGGCGCCTCCGGTGACGCCCAGGGCGTCCTGCACCGTGGTCGCCGTCCCGGGCACCATGGCGTCGGGGGTCGTCGTGGCGAGGATGACCATGCTCACGTCCGATGCCGACAACCCGGCCGCCTCGAGGGCCCGCCGGCCGGCTTCGGTGGCCAGGCCCGAGGTGGTGCCGCCCACCCGACGCTCCCGGATACCGGTCCGTTCGGAGATCCACGCGTCGCTGGTGTCCAGACGAGCCGAGAGGTCGTCGTTCGTCACGACCTTGTCGGGCACCGAGATGCCGCAGCTCCGAACCTTGATCCCGGTCATCGCGCTCAGCTCCCGGCCACGACGGCGTGGATGCCGACGTACGCGGCATCGCCTTCGATCACCCCGCCGGTGTTCACGGCCACGCCCAGACGGGCGCCGTCGACCTGGCGGGCCCCGGCCCGACCCTTCAGGTGGGAGACCAGCTCGATCATCTGGGCGATCCCCGTGGCCCCGAGAGGGTGCCCCCGGCCGACCAGGCCCCCACTCGGGTTCACCGCCGGACCCTTGCCTCCGATGGCCGTGTCCCCGGCCCACGTGGCCGGTCCGGCGCGCCCGGGAGCGAAGATCCCGAGAGACTCGAGGGAGTAGAGCTCTTCGGCGCTGGTGGCGTCGTGCAGCTCGACCAGATCGAACTCCTCGGGGCCGCAGCCGAATTCCTCCCAGGCGGCCTCGGCCGTACGGGCCAGCCGGTCGTGATAGTCCATCTCCCCGTTCCCCGATCGCCCAACGGAACCGATGATACGCGGCGCGCCGGACGGGGCCGCGCCGTCGCCGGTCAGGACCATGGCCGCGCTCCCGTCGGTGAACGAGCTGCACATGAGCCGGGTGAGCACCCCGGCCACCTGGGGGGAGGTGAGCACCTCGTCCATGGTCACTGCCTGCTGCACCTGGGCCAGAGGGTTCCGGCTGGCGTTGGCCCGGGCCTTCACGGCGGCCGCGGCCACCTGCTCGATCGTCCCGCCCCGCTCTTCCATGTACTGGCGAGCCCAGAAGTCGTTCAGACCCATGAGGATGCTCCCGGCCGGGTTCTCGTCCGGGCGGAACCGGGCGTGCATGTCGGCCCGGTAGTCGGCCGGGAGGCCGTCCTCGATGCCGGCCAGGGTGCCCGCCCGGTCGCCGGTCCACATCTTCTCGGTCCCCACCACCAGGACGGGTCCTGCGCCGGACCTGGCCGCCAACACGCCGAGGTGCATCGCCGAGGTTCCCCCGGCGCACGAGTTGTCCACGTTCACGACCGGGACGTCGCCCAGCCCGGCCTTGCGGAGCCAGGACTGGCCCCGGATGCACCCCTGGTCACAGAGGCGCCCGCCCATGGCGTTGCTGGCGACCACCAGCGAGAGCCGTGCCGGAACGACACCGCTGTCACGCAATGCCTCGTGCACGGCTTGGTAGGCCATCGCCTCGGGAGAGAGGTCCCGCCGGCTCATGTCGGTCATCCCGGTCCCGAGGACGGCCACCGCTCCACTGGTCATGCCGCTACCTCCGTCGGTTCGGCGTGTGGGCCAGAGGGCCAGAACGCGCCACTCGTGCCCTGTGGTACTACCTGCAGTACTACCTCTGGTAGTACACTTAGTAGTACCACTCTGAACTGGGAAAACCCCCCATCTTGGTGGGGGGAACACCTCCCGAGCGACCCGAGATCGCCGATGGGTCGCACCGGTGGCATGAGCCCATGCTATCCAAGCAGCCGGTGGCCGGCGACTTTTTCCGTCCGCGCCGGGAGCGAGAGCGTCGTCACACGCTCCGGGCGGTACCACCAGGGCGGCGTGGTGGGGGGGCGTCGGGCGGCCGGGAGCTAGGCGGGGACGGCGTCGACGACCGCCAGGGTGCACCGAGCCCGGCACACGTCCCGACCGTCGTCGGCGGTCAAGGCGATGTCCCAGACCTGGACGGTCCGACCTCGGCGGACCGGCGTCGCCGTGGCGGTGAGCACCCCCTCCCGCATGGGCCGGAGGTGGCTGGCATTCAGCTCGATCCCGACGACCTGCTTCCCGGGCGGGGCCGAAAGGGCTCCGCCGTAGCTGGCCGCCGACTCCGCCAAGAGGGCCGACACCCCACCGTGGAGGATCCCGTAGGGCTGGTGGACCTTCCAGGTGACCGGCACCTGCAGGACCACCCGATCGGCAGTGGCTTCGACCGTCTCGATGCCGAGCACCGACCCCACCGTGTGCCGGCTGATGGCGTCGAAGTCGATCGGGTCGGGGGTCGCGTCGTGCATCCCGGGGAGCCTACCGGCCACGCTCCTGCCCAAGGACGCCCCGCGGACGTCCCCACGACTGAATGTTCGAGCACCGATACCATCGGCGTGGTGGCACCGGCACCCGAGAGACCGCCGCTCCTCGTCTTCGACGGCGACTGCGCCTTCTGCACCTCGTGTGCCACGTGGATCGCCCGGCGCTGGCCCGAGGGCGAAGGTGCGGCCCGAGCCGTGACTGCCCAGGGGCTCGGGGCCGCCGGGCTGGCCGGCCTCGGCCTCACGCCGGCCCAGGCCGCCGCCGCCGCTTGGTGGATCGACCCCGACGGGCGTTGCTGGCGCGGGCACATGGCGCTGGCACGCTCGTTGGAGGCCGCCGGCGGGATGTGGGGGATCCTCGGGCGGCTCCTCCACTTCGTGCCGGCCCGATGGGTGGGTGCCGGGGTCTACCGGCTCGTCGCCAGAACCCGCCACCGCCTCCCCGGGGGCACGCCCGCCTGCCGCCGTCCCCCCGCACCCGCCGAACGGCCGGGGGGACGGGTCTGAGAGATCAGGTCGGCTTGCCCGCGGGGCACCAGGCGTTCTGGGGCACTCCCTGGCACGGGTTGGGCATGGTCGGCAGTGTCGAGGGGATGGGGGTGAGGACCGGAGCGCTCTTCGACGGGGTCGGGTACTTGTCCTTCGTCGGTGTGCACGTCTGGCCGAAGGCTCCGGCGAAGCCGGTGTCGCACAGGACCTGGTTGATCAGCGAGCTCGATGTGCCGAGCGCCCCGCCGGTTGTGCCGGCCTTGGTGATCGGACCGCACGTCGGCTGGTTCTTCTCCAGTGTCGCCGGGGTGCTCGAAGCCGGGCTCCCGTTTGTGGTCACGTTCCCCGAGTAGCAGTTCTGCGGCTCTGTGCCGAAGAAGGTGATCTGCCCGTAGTCCCCGTTCGTCGGGTTCCCGAAGAAGCCGTTGTGGGTGTAGGTGTTGTTCACCAAGGCATCAGATTTCGGGTCGTAGACGCACGTTGTTGTCAGCAGGGCCACTTTGATGCCGCCCGAACCTGTGCACACCCCCGGTGCGCCCGGCGAGGTGTCGGGGTAAGGGACGAAGAGCGTGCCCCAGGCGCCGTTTGTGGCGAACCGGTTGTCCATGATCGTGTCGTGGGTGGCCCCCGACACGGTCATCCCGGTACCGGTCGGCTGCGCCACGGCGCCGAACCCGGGGGCTGTGGGGTTGTTGTTGTTGTGGTCGTAGTTGTCCATGAATACCCAGCACGATGTGGTGTGCGTGAATGCGCTCACGCCCCCGTCCGGGCAAGTGCCGTTCTGGGGCGGCGGCGGGTCGCCAACGCTCTGGGTATTGGTGTCGAACCCGTCCTCGTTGTTGTCGAACTGGGAGTGGTCGATCACGAAGATCCCCCCCGAGTTCGTCCCCGAGTAGCCGAGGGCGCTGTTCTCCATCCAGGCGTTGTGGATCCAGGCGTCGCAGGCCTGCTGGCAGGCGCCCACGTACATGCTCGAGTCGTCGAAGTTGCTGGCGTAGATCTGGTTCCAGACCCCAGGACCGGCGGAGGTGGAGTCGAAGATGCCGTAGTTGCCGAAGGCCTTGTGTCCGCTCACTGTGCCGAAGAACGTCGAGGTGGCGGTCAGGTAGCTCCCCGAGTACCCGGCCAGGCCGATAGTGCCCGAGCCCGCCCCGCCGTTCCACCAGATCTCGTTCCCGCTTGTGCCCCCCACATGCAAGAAGTTGCAGACGGTGAGGTTCTGGATGCTCACGTTGTCGGCCTGCCAGACCAGGATGCCGTTCCGCCCGATCGGTGAACCTGTCACTGTCGAACCCACTTCCTGGGCTGTGGGCTTGCTACTGCAGGTCGACGTCCCGGGCTTGGTGCCGTCCACGACGGTCGTGTTGCGTGTCATGCCCCGGATGTGCAGGTCGGGAGTGGTGATTGTGACCCCCCCGTACCAGCCCTCGTTCTTCTGTGTCTTGGAAGGCGGTGTCGCCAGTGTCGTGCCGGCCTTGTAGTCCCCAGGCGCGATCAGGATCCAGTCGCCGGGCTTGGCGGCTGTGACGGCGGCCTGGATTGTCGCGTACTGGCCCATGTGGCCGTCGTATGTGCCGACCAGGAGCACCTGTCCACCGGTGGTCGGCCCGACCATCGACAGGGCCACGATCGGCTTGTTGAGCGGCTTGCCGCCCATCGAGCCGTAGAAGTTGGCAGCTCCGAAGTTGAAGGTCCCGCCGTCGGAGGCCACGAGCGTGTAGCCGCCCCCTGTCGGGCTGGCGGCCATGCCCACGATCGGGGCGTTCAGCGCCTTGCCACCCATCGACCCGAAGAACTTCGCGGCGCCGAAGGAGAAGATCCCGCCGTCGGAGGCCACCTCCCAGTACCCGCTCCCTGTCGGGGTGGCGGCCATGCCCACGATCGGGGCGTTCAGCGGCTTGCCACCCATCGAGCCCTGGAACGGCGCGTCACCGAAGGAGAAGATCCCGCCATCGGAGGCCACCTCCCAGTACCCGTTACCGGTCGGGGTGGCGGCCATGCCCACGATGGGCTTGTTCAGGGGCTGACCCCCCATCGAGCCCCGGAACCCGGCATCGCCGAAGGAGAAGATCCCCCCGTCGGAGGCCACCTCCCAGTAGCCCTGGCCGTCGGGGGTGGCAGCCATCCCGACCACCGGCTGGTTCAGCGGATGGCCGCCCATCGATCCCTCGAAGGGGGCTGTGCCGAAGGAGAAGATCCCGCCGTCGGATGCCACCTCCCAGTACCCGTTGCTCGAGGGCGTCGCCGCGCCGCCCACCACCGGGGCGTTCAGCGGCTGTCCGCCCATCGACCCGGCGAACTGGGCTGCACCGAAGCTGAAGATCCCTCCGTCGGACGCCATCTCCCAGTAACCCCCGGCAGAGGGCTGGCGGAGGTTCGGGAGCTGGATGGTCTTGGCTCGGGTCGCCCTGGGTTGGGCGGCACCGGCACCAGCACCGGCTTGTGGCGCGACGAGAGCCACGCTGGCGAGCGCTCCGGCGAACAGCGCGGCCAGCGCTCCCCGGCTGATGACGAACAGAGATCGACGGGCCATGGCTCCCCCTCGGGCGTGGTCTGGCCGGTTCACCCCGGCCGGCGGTTACGAGCTATCCGTCGGCGAACGTAGCCCACCGGGCACGGGCGGTGCACGTTGGGTGCGTCGGTGCCGGTGCCGTCGCCGTCGTCGGTGCCGGTGTCGCCGGTGTCGGTGTCGGTGAGGCCGAAGTCGGGCAGGGTGGAGGCATCGAGAAGTGGCCGCGAGGTAGGAGGTAGAACGTGGGGGACGGGGCTGTAGCTCAGCGGTCAGAGCAGGGGACTCATAATCCCTCGGTCGCAGGTTCGATCCCTGCCAGCCCCACTCCGAGGTCTTCACGTTTTGGCGGGGACCCACTTCACGTTTCGAGCTGTCGTCATCGTGCCAGCCGGGTGTGACGCGCCTCACCGAGCGTCGGACTGGCCACCTGAGCGCAGATCAGCATGCCGACTACGAGGAGTGGCGCGCCACCGCCAAGCGATTGCGCTCCCTCGTCGCCGAGCTCGAGGCCCTCGGCCTCCACGTCGCAGAGACCGATCTGCGTTGGGAGCATTGAGCGGAGCCCCCATTCGCCCCCTGCTTCGCCCCGTGTGGGCGCCGGGCGCTCATGCCGTGGCTGGGGCTCACGGGTTCTTCTTTGTGGCCGGTCTCGGGTGTCGGGCCCATCGGGCGCGCCGGCAGAGTCCTCAAGTCAACTGGCCCTGAACAGGGATTATTCACCTCAAGTTCAAGTTGAGGGTTAGGTAGTTCATCGGACGAGCAACGATGAGGTGTCGTGTGGTGCGGGCGCGAGATGCCCCATGGCCTCGACGCGCCGAGGCGGCTGGGTGTCCCGTGGAGCAGGCGGCGGGGTCTGAGCGTGCACGGCTGCCGTGCACCCGGGGCGCCTGGGGGCTTGAGGAGCCTGGCCACCGAGGCCGGTGGGCCCACTCGGCCACGGGGCCGCGGCCGAGCGTGGGCTGTGCCCAGAGTGGAAGTGAAGGGGTCGCCACGCCGTTAGCTGCCGGCCCGGCGCGGTGGCTGGCGTGAGGCCCCCGGGGACATATGAACCTGCCCAGGACCCAGTGCTCTGGGTCGCGTGCCCAGCGCCGGTTCACACGCCGAGTCGCAGGCAGGGCGAGGTGGTGTCGGTGGGACCATAGGGTGCCTTTCTCAGCCGGAATCCACCTCGACTCCGGTCCAGATCTGGGTGCCGATGGGAGGCCACGAGCATCGAGGGCTGGCGACGGTTGGCCAGGGGTTCCGAGGGGGTGGCGAGGATCGCCACGGGGAAAAAGAGGCGGTTCCGGCCCGGGGGCACGCCGCCTCAATGAATCCGAACGGAATTGGTCTCGTTGGCGAACCATGCATCTGGGCCATGGATATGCACCGGTGATTGGGTATGTGGGAGATCTTGGCGCCCCAGGCAGCGGTGAAATGCGAAGGCGCATCGGACGCGTGACCGTGCCCGGCTGGAGTGATCCCAGAGGTGTGCCGTGCGCCGCATGGCCCCTGTGCTCGATGGAGCTTCGAGCAGCCCGCTCGAAGCTGCCTTTCGTCGAGACCGACGTGGATGACTCGTGGAGGCGCGGTGCGCTCCCCGGCTTCCAGCCCACGCCGTCCACACGAACCGGTGTTGCTCTACGGGTGGCGCCGAGGGCCCCTTGTAATGGGTCGGATCCGACCCGATCCGGAGCGTGGGCGTGACGGCTGGGGCGATGGCGGCCATGCGCGCTGGCGTCACGATCGAGAGAGGTGGCGGCCATGCGAAGCGACGCTCGGACACCGCAGCACCCCGGAGGCGACGGGCACGGCACCAACGAGCACCCGACGGAGCCCCGTCGGTGCCGTGGGCACCGACGCGCGCCTGCCTCCCTGGTGGGGATATGTGCGCTTCGGGTGCTTGACCTTGGAGGTGGGGTGTCGATACATTGCTGCATCAGCACGAAGCGGAGTCGTGCAGCCTGACTACGCACCACAGCCACTTGGCGTGGTGCGACCACCGGGCTGAGACGAGTCCGCATGGTCGAGTCGATGTCATTTCTGTATCAGCCACGAGAAGGGGCACCACTGGTGAGGAACAAGGCGGGAACACCGAAGGCGAAGTCGAAGACACAGCACACATCGCGGAGCCGCTGGCAACGCCTGACCGCTGGCCCCCTCGCCGCGGTGCTGGTGCTCGGGACGTCGCTCACCGCCGTCTTGGGCTTCGTCGCGCCCGCCGGCGCATCGCCGGTCACCGCGGTACAGGCGTCCATCTCGCCCACTGCGCCCTCCTCGAACGTGGCCGGCGCGACCACAGCCGACTACAGCGTGCTGTTCACAGTCGTTACCGCACTTCCTGCGACCGACACGATCACCGTGCTATTCCCGAGCAATACGGCTGTCACGCTCCAGACAACCTACAAATTGAGTTCGTGCAAGACGTCCCTCACATGCGCTTCAGTCACCGCCACCAAGACAGTCACCAACTCGACAGCTACCAATGGCAAGCTCGTGGTCAAGCTCCCTGCCGGAGTAACAATTCCGGCCGGTAACAAAGTCATCCTGGAAGTGCCGGGGGTGAAGAACCCGACCAAGTCCGGCTCCTACACCCTCAACGTCGAGACCCAGACCAACACCACACCGGCCACTTCCTCTCCCTACACAATCACCGCCGGATCCCCCAAGAGCATCAAGGTCGTCCCGACCACAGTGACCGGTCAGGCTTCGAACGTCACCAACATCGGCCCCTACGCGGTGACCCTCCGGGACGCTTTCACAAACCCGACCCACGCCAAAGCCCCGATCACCCTCGACCTCCATTCCACACCGGCAACGACAACTTCGTTCTTCGCCAGCACCCGCAACGCCAAGAGCACAGCGGCGATCACCACGGTGACTATCCCGAGCACAAATTCGACAGGTGCGCCTTTCTGGTTCGCACAGACCAAGGCCGGGACGTACTCGCTCACGGTGGTGGACCCGACGGCAACGTGCGCGACAACAAAGGCATGCACGCCGTCGGCACCCGTCAAGGCGATCATCGTGCCGGCGCCGGCCCAGAATGCAGTGATCACCCCCGGAGGCTCCAAGGCCACACCGGCCGGCGTACCCCCGGGGACCTCGGCAGCCACCGTCACGGCTACCTTCACCGACGCCTTCGGCAACAGGGTCACGTCGGGAACCGCCAGCTTCGCTCTGACCAACACCGCCGGCACGGCGGCGTCGCTCAGCTGCACGCCGGGGTGTACAGCCGTCTCTGTCAACAAGACAGGTGAGGCCACGGCCGCCCTGACCGTGAAGACCACGGCAACCTCGGCCGACACGTGGACGATCCAGGCGACGTACAACACGACGTCTGTCACTTCCACCGCCTACTACGTGGCCAAGGTCGGCCCCCCCACCCACCTCGTGTTCAACCCGGCTCCGGCGACGACCGGCACGGTCACGACAAAGACCGGCTTCGCGTACACCGTCCAGGCCGAGACAGCTGTGGGCAACCTGGCCACCTCTGCCTCGTTCCCGGTGACCTTCAGCGCCTCGGGCACGGGTGTGACGGCCGGGACAGCCGGCTTCGGCAGCTCCACCTCGACATCGGTGGTCGCGGCGTCGCTGTC
>JAJYWF010000128.1 GCA_021791635.1 Actinomycetes bacterium | reverse complement strand
CCCCGACCTCCGCTCGGGCCACATGACCGGTGGCGGTACCGGCGGCAGGGGGTCGGCCACCGCTCCCCGAAGGAGCGGCTCGGTGCCCCCGGGCGCCCGTTCCCGGGCCGCCGGGACCCTGGGGTTGACGGCGCCCGTGCGAGCGGCAACACTGGAGGGGCTATGTCGGCGCTCCGAACCACCGTCGTCATCATCGCCTAGGCACACACCGTCCTGGTGTGTGCCTCCGACCGTCCACGTTGTGGGCGGTTTTTCAATTTCCGGCCTAGCGTGGTCAGGCCCCCGGGCCGGCCGGGCACGACATGCGAGCACAGCGAGCACCACGAGCAGAGAGAGCAGGAACGAGAACCGTGACTACCCACAAGGTCGCCCTCATCGGAGGTGACGGCATCGGACCCGAGGTGGTGGCCGCGGCCCTGAAGGTCGTGGCCGCGGCCGGCGTCCAGCTCGACACCACGAGCTACGACCTGGGCGCCGAGCGCTACCTGCGGACGGGCGAGGTCCTGCCCGACCCGGTTCTGGAGGAGCTCCGCGGCTTCGATGCCATCCTCCTCGGCGCCGTCGGACCGCCGGTCGGCTCCACGGACGTGCCACCCGGCACCCTGGAGCGTGGGCTGCTCCTGAAGCTGCGCTTCTCGCTCGATCTCTACGTGAACCTACGGCCGTTCACCGGGACACCCGGCTCGCTGGCACCCGACTGCGACTTCGCCGTGGTGCGCGAGAACACGGAGGGCACCTATGCCGGCGAGGGCGGGTTCCTGCGCAAGGGGACCCCCCACGAGGTGGCCACCCAGGGATCGGTGAACACCCGCCACGGTGTGGAGCGCTGCGTGCGCTTCGCCTTCGAACTGGCCGCCTCCCGCCCGCGGCGCCATCTCACCCTCGTGCACAAGACGAACGTGCTGACGTTCGCCGGCGACCTGTGGCAGCGGACCACGGACGAGCTGGCAGCCGGGTACCCGGACGTGACCGTCGACTACAACCACGTCGACGCCACCTGCATCTACCTGGTCGAGCAGGCTGGCCGCTACGACGTCATCGTCACCGACAACCTCTTCGGCGACATCCTCACCGACCTGGCCGGAGCGGTCGCCGGCGGCATCGGGTATGCGGCTTCGGCCAACCTCAACCCGGACCGCACCGGGCCCTCGATGTTCGAGCCGGTGCACGGCGCCGCCCACGACATCGCCGGGACCGGGCGGGCGAATCCCGCCGCCGCCATCAGGTCGGCCGCCCTCATGCTGGACCACCTGGGCGAGCGCGATGCCGCCGAGCGGGTGACGAAGGCCGTCCTCGGCTTCGTCGCCTCCGAACCCGATCCCTCCCTCTCCACGTCAGCGATCGGCGACGCCGTCGCAGAAAGGCTCTGAACCGTGCCCATCACCCCGACCGACAAGATCTGGATGGACGGCGAGCTCGTCGACTGGGACGCTGCCACGGTCCACGTCCTCACCCACACGATGCACTACGGCTCAGGTGTCTTCGAGGGGATCCGGGCCTACCCCACGCCGTCCGGCGTGGCGGTGTTCCGCCTGCGGGACCACATCGAGCGCCTGCTCACCTCGGCGAGGATCTTCCTCATCGACGTCCCCTACACCGTGGACGACCTGGTGGCCGCCACCCGGGACGTGGTCCGGGAGAACAACCTCGACCAGGGGTGCTACATCCGCCCCCTCGTGTACCTGGGCTACGGGGAGATGGGCCTCAACCCGCTGCCGTGCCCGGTCAACGTGTCCATCGCCGCCTGGCCGTGGGGCACGTACCTGGGCGACGACGGGGTGGCGAACGGGGTCTCCGTCAAGATCAGCTCGTGGCGTCGCCACGATCCGAACGCGATGCCCACCGCGGCCAAGGGCACGGGGATGTACGTGAACTCGTCGCTGGCCAAGGTCGAGGCGCTGAAGGCGGGGTACGACGAGGCGATCCTGCTCGCCCCGGACGGCAACATCTCGGAGTGCACCGGGGAGAACATCTTCGTGGTGAAGAACGGCCGGATCCTCACCCCGCCCACGTCGGACGCCGGCGCCCTCGACGGCATCACCCAGGACACGGTGGCCACCATCGCCCGCGATCTCGGCTACGAGGTGTCCCACCAGCAACTGATCCGCACGGACCTCTACACGGCCGACGAGGCGTTCCTGACGGGCACGGCCGCCGAGGTGGTGCCCATCCGCGCCGTCGATGACCGTACCGTGGGAGAGGGCCGTCCCGGCCCCGTGACCATGCAACTCCAACAGACCTACTTCTCCGCCGTGCGGGGTGAGGTCGACCGCTACAAGGACTGGCTTGACCATGTCGAATGACGACCACGACCACGACCACGACCACGACCACGACCACGACCACGACCACGACCACGACCACGACCACGACCACGACCACCCGCTGACGGCGGGGCAGATCGCCCATGCCCGCCGCCGGGCCGCCCGGGTCACCACGGCCGGCCACGGCCACACGCACGGTGGTGCCGGCCACGGGCACGACTTCGACCTCCCCGACCTCCCCGAGGCCGTCGACGTCTTCGACACCACCCTGCGCGACGGCTCCCAGCAAGAGGGCCTCTCCCTCACCGTGGACGACAAGCTGCGCGTCGCCGAGCAGCTCGACCACCTGGGAGTGGCCTTCATCGAGGGGGGTTGGCCGGGAGCCAATCCGAAGGACGCGGAGTTCTTCGCCCGGGCACCGTCCGAGCTCCACCTGTCGACGGCCACGCTGGTGGCGTTCGGCTCGACCCGGCGCGCCGGTGTCGCACCCGAAGACGACGAGACGCTGCGCCACCTGGTGGAGGCCGAGACGCCAGCCGTCTGCATCGTGGCCAAGTCGTCCGAGGTGCACGTGGTCGACGCGCTGCGGACGAACCTGGACGAGGCCGTCGCCATGGTCGCCGACTCGGTGCGCTTCCTCCGCCGGAACGACCGGCGGGTGTTCCTCGACGCCGAGCACTTCTTCGACGGCTACAAGGCGAACCCCGAGTTCGCCATGCGTATCCTCCAGGCTGCCGAAGAGGAGGGCGCCGAGACCCTGGTCCTGTGCGACACCAACGGCGGGACCCTGCCGTTCGAGGTGGAACGCATCGTCGGCGACGTCCTGTCGTCGTTCGAGAGCCAGGTGGGCGTGCACTTCCACAATGACAGCGGCGTGGCCGTGGCCAACTCGCTGGCCGCGGTGGCCTCCGGTGCCACCCACGTGCAGGGATGCGTCAACGGCTACGGCGAACGGGCGGGCAATGCCGACCTGTCCGCCACCATCCCCGACCTGTCGCTGAAGCTCAAGGTGCGCACCATCCCCGAGGGCCGCCTGGAGCGGCTCACGCCCGTGGCCCACCACATCGCCGAACTGGTGAACATCGCGCCCAACCCGCAGCAGCCCTACGTGGGAGCCTCGGTGTTCGCCCACAAGGCGGGTCTGCACACCAGCGCCATCGCCCGGCGCTCCGACGCCTACGAGCACATCTCGCCCGAGCTGGTGGGCAACGGCACGCGGTTCGTGGTGTCGGAGATGGCAGGGCGCTCGACCCTGGCCCTGAAGGCGGCCGAGCTCGGCCTCGAGCTCGACTCCGCCGCCATGAGCTCCGTGCTCGACTCCCTCAAACGACTGGAGTACGAGGGATACCACTTCGAGGTGGCCGACGGTTCACTCGAGCTCCTGCTCCGGGGGGCCACCGGGTGGCACCAGGACTTCTTCGAGCTCGAGTCCTACCGGGTGATCGCCGACCACGCCGGCA
>JAJYWF010000127.1 GCA_021791635.1 Actinomycetes bacterium | reverse complement strand
CGGGAAGGATCACGGCGTCGACGTCGCCGACCGACCGGTCCCCGTGCCACAGCAGCTCGGGGCTGCCTCCGATCAGCTCCACCGCCCGGCACACGTCGTGCTCGCAGTTGGTCCCGGGGAAGACGACGACCCCGACGCGAGCGGTCATCGGCCCTCGGGCTCTTCGTGCTCCACCTCCACCGAGCTCTCCTCGATGACCGGGTTGGCCAGGAGGCGGTGGGCCAGCTCTCCGGCCCGGGCGGCGGCGGTGGCCGGATCGTCGGCCTCTACGGAGAACCGGAACAGCTTCCCGGCCCGCACCCCTTCGACGTCGCCGAAGCCGAGCGCCGGCAGGGCCCGCTCGATGGTGGCCCCCTCGGGATCGGCGATGCCGGCCCGGAGCCGCACTTCGACCCGGGCGGTGAACCTCATCGTCGGGAACCGTAGCAGCGCCCGTGTCGCCGCCTCCTCCCGGCGCTCGGGATCACCGGGCCGTCCCGTCGTCGATGCCCGAGAGGGCGTCGAGCATCCGGTGGCGATGTCGGAGCACCCGTTCGAGATCGAAGGCCCGGTCCAGTTCCTCGACACCGAGCGGGGAGTCCGGGTCCTCTTCGAGCACCTGGCGCAGCGGGCGTCGCTCCTCCCAGGCTCGCCGGGCGTCGCGCTGGACCACCCGGTAGGCATCGTCACGGGTCATGCCCGAGGCCACCATGGCCAGCAGCACCGACTGGCTGAACACCAGGCCCCGGCCGCCCTCGGTCAGCGTGGCCAGAGCCCGCTCGGGATGGACGACCATCCCGCTCACCAGCCGGGTGGCCTGGCGGAGGACGTAGCAAGCGAGAAGTGAGGCGTCGGGGAGGACGACCCGCTCGACCGAGCTGTGGGAGATGTCCCGTTCGTGCCAGAGGGCCACATCCTCGAGGCCGGCGCCGGCGTAGCCGCGGAGCACGCGGGCCAGCCCGCAGAGCCGCTCGGAGAGGATGGGGTTGCGCTTGTGAGGCATGGCCGACGACCCCTTCTGGCCGGCGGCGAACGGCTCCTCGACCTCTCCGACCTCGCTGCGGGCCAGGAGGCGCACCTCGGTGGCGACGAGCTCGACCGTGGCGCCGGCCGACGCGCAGGCGTAGAGGTACTCGGCGTGGCGGTCCCGAGCGATCACCTGGGTCGCCGGGACCGGACGGAGCCCCAGCGCGGCACAGACGTGGGCCTCCACCGAAGGATCGATGTTCGAGTAGGTCCCGACGGCCCCCGAGAGCTTCCCCACCGCAACCCGCTCCCGCGCGGCCCGCAGGCGCTGGCGGTCACGATCGGCCTGGAGGGCCCACAGGGCGAGCTTGGCACCGAAGGTGGTCGGCTCGGCGTGCATCCCGTGGGTGCGCCCGGTCACCGGGACGTCGATCAGCTCCCGGGCCCGGGTGCGCAGGGCGGCGACGAGCTCCCCGGACGCCAGCACGAGGAGGTCGGCGGCGGCGGCCAGCGTGACGCACTGGGCCGTGTCGACGACGTCCGAGGACGTGAGCCCGTAGTGGACCCACGAGCCCTCGGGCGGACCGACCTGCTCTTGGACGACGTCGACGAAGGCCGCCACGTCGTGGTC
Source organism: Actinomycetes bacterium (assembly GCA_021791635.1). Classification (GTDB taxonomy): domain Bacteria; phylum Actinomycetota; class Acidimicrobiia; order Acidimicrobiales; family RAAP-2; genus JAJYWF01. Next base: position 2,225 of record JAJYWF010000127.1, on the reverse strand, counting down.
GGTGACCTTCTCCCGCTCGGACACGGCCGCCACCAGGGCAGCGTCGGCCCGGGGTGCACGGGCGCGCACCGCCACAGGGACCTCGGACGGCACCATGCCGACCCGGGCCAGACCTTCGAGCGCCAGCAGCTCCACCTCCAGCCACCGCCCCAGCCGGGCCTCGTCGCTGAAGAGGGCGGCCATGTCGGCCGGGCTGTAGCGGGGGATCACGCCCCGCCCCCTTCGACCGGCGCCACCCCGACCACCCGATCCCCGCCGGCGATGTCACGACGGTACTGGGCACCGTCCCACACCAGTGCCTCCACCCCCCGGTAGGCGCGGGTACGGGCCTCGCCCAGGTCGGTTCCGACCGCGGTCACCGCCAGGACCCTGCCTCCGGCCACCCGGAACGGCCCCGACGGTCCGTCCCGTCGGGTCCCGGCGTGATGGACCACCACCCCGGGAACCGGGTCGGCGAGCTGCCCACCGGGGTCCAGGCCGGGGATGACTTCGCCGGTCGTCGCCTGGTGGGGGTACCCGGCGGCGGCCAGCACCACGCTCACCGCCGGGCCGGCCGTGAAGGCCGGTCGTGCAGCCTCGTCGGACAGGCGGCCGGCGGCGGCGGCGGTGAGCAGTTCCACCAGGTCGCTCCCCAGGCGGGGGAGGACGGCCTGGGTCTCGGGGTCGCCGAAGCGGACGTTGAACTCGAGCACCTTGGGGCCGTCGGGGGTGAGCATGAGACCGGCGTAGAGGATCCCCCGGTAGTCGATCCCCCGCGCCCGAAGGACGCCGACCAGCGGCTCCACCGAGCGGACCACCAGATCGTCCACCAGGTCGTCGTCGACGTCGGGGACCGGCGAGAACGCTCCCATCCCCCCGGTGTTCGGCCCGGTGTCCCCGTCACCGAGCCGCTTGGCGTCACGCGCCGGTGCCAGGGGGACCACCCGCCGGCCGTCGCAGAGGACCAGGAGCGAGCACTCCGGTCCGGTCAGTCCTTCTTCGACCACCACCCGCCGTCCGGCCGGCCCGAAGGCGCTCCCGGAGAGCTTGGCCACCACGTCGGCCTCGGCCTGGGCCAGCGAGTCGGTCACCAGGACACCCTTGCCGGCAGCCAGACCGTCGGTCTTCACCACCCACGGACCGGGCAACGAGCGCAGGAAGGCCAGCGCGTCGTCGGCCCGGTCGAACACCCCGAACCGGGCCGTGGGCACCCCGGCCTCGCTCAGGAGCTCCTTCATGAACGCCTTGGACCCCTCGAGCCGGGCGCCGTCGGCGCCGGGCCCGACCACCAGGTGACCCTTCGCCCGCAGCCGGTCGGCCAGGCCGTCGACCAGTGGGCCCTCGGGCCCGATCACGAACAGGCCGGCGTCCACCTCGTCGGCGGGAGCAGCGGTCACCGAGATCCGGTGTCCCTCGGCGGTGGTCGCGGGCATCCCGGGGTTCCCCGGGGTGACCACCACGTCGGACGATCGGGCCAGGGCCAGGGCCAGGGCGTGCTCCCGGCCGCCGGCGCCCACGACGCAGACCGGCGCGCTCACGCCGTCGCGAACGACACGAACTGCTCGCGCCCGGGTCCCACGCCGACCAGTCCCACCGGCACGCCGATCTGGTCGGACAGGAAGGCCACGTACTCTCGAGCCGCGGCCGGCAGGTCGGCCAGGGAGGTGGCCCCGGTCAGGTCGGTCTTCCAGCCGGGAAGGTCCTCGTAGACCGGGGTGACCTGGTGGAGGACGGACTGGTGGTAGGGAGGGTGGTCGAAGCGCTCCCCACCGGCCTCGTAGGCCACGCAGACCCGCACCGTCTCGAAGGTGTCGAGCACGTCGAGCTTGGTCAGCGCCACCTCCGAGAGCGAGTTCAACCGGACCGCTTGGCGAGCCATGACGGCGTCGAACCACCCGCAGCGGCGGCGGCGACCGGTCACGGTCCCGTACTCCCGCCCCCGTTCCACCAAGAGGTCGTCCACGTCTCCTGCGGCCTCGGTGGGGAACGGCCCGGCCCCGACGCGGGTGACGTAGGCCTTGGCGATGCCGATGACCCGGTCGATGTCCCGGGGGCCCAACCCGGACCCGATACAGGCACCGCCGGCCACCGGGTTCGACGACGTGACGAAGGGATAGGTGCCGTGGTCCAGGTCCAAGAACGTGGCCTGGGCCCCCTCCAGCAGCACGTTGCGACCGGCGGCCAGGGCGTCGTGGACCAGGGCCACCGTGTCGCCGACCATGGGGGCCAACCGGGGGGCGTACTCC
>JAJYWF010000044.1:14308-20941 GCA_021791635.1 Actinomycetes bacterium | reverse complement strand
CACCGGGACGGTCGTCGACGCCCAGGGGAACCGGCTGTCAGGCAAGGCCGTCAAGCTCTCGATCACCAACGTCGGCGGGACCACCACCTGCGGGACAGCTTCGGCCACCACGTGCAGCACGACAACCAACGCGACAGGCAAGTTCACGGTGAAGGTCCACACCGCCACCTCGTCGTCGGCCACCTTCTCGGTGAAGATCACCTCGGGCACAGCGTCGACCACACGCAGCTACACCCTGCTGGCCGGGGCCCCCACCCACCTCGTGTTCAACCCGGCTCCGGCGACGACCGGCACGGTCACGACAAAGACCGGCTTCGCGTACACCGTCCAGGCCGAGACAGTCAACGGCAACCTGGCCACCTCGGCCTCGTTCCCGGTGACCTTCAGCGCCTCGGGCACGGGTGTGACGGCCGGGACAGCCGGCTTCGGCAGCTCCACCTCGACATCGGTGGTCGCGGCGTCGCTGTCCAAGACGGTGACACTCAAGACAGGGAAGGCCACCGTCTACTTCGGTGACCGCCGGCCCAACACGGTCGACGTGACCGTCACCAGCACACACTGCGGCACAGCGGCGGCGTCGAAGTGCACACCGGCGCCCACCTCCACGCTCGTACTGAGCGACGGCCCCGCCGCAGGAATCAGCATCACAACCCCGACGGCAACGGCCCTTCCCTCGGGCGCTGCGGTGACATTCACCGGGACGGTCGTCGACGCCCAGGGGAACCGGCTGTCAGGCAAGGCCGTCAAGCTCTCGATCACCAACGTCGGCGGGACCACCACCTGCGGGACAGCCTCGGCCACCACGTGCAGCACGACAACCAACGCGACAGGCAAGTTCACGGTGAAGGTCCACACCGCCACCTCGTCGTCGGCCACTTTCTCGGTGAAGATCACCTCGGGCACAGCGTCGATCACACGCAGCTACACCCTGCTGGCCGGGGCCCCCACCCACCTCGTGTTCCTCACACCGCCCAGCAACGGCGTCGTCTCGGCGACGACGAATGTGCCCTTCACCGTGGCCCTGAAGGACGCCAACGGGAACACCGTGAAGGGGGACTCCTTCACGGTGGACCTCAGCTCGACGGCAGCAGCCCCTTCGGGATTCTCCACGACCTCCGGCTCCGTACCGACCTCAGGTCCGTTCCCGGTGACGATCACACCGGCGACGGGGACGGCGTCCTTCTACTTCAGTGGCGAGCACGCCGGAACAGTGACCGTGTCGGCGAGCGACTCGAGCGCGCACTGCACCACAACGGCGTGCGCCCCCGCGACCGCTTCGCTCCAACTGACTGCCGGTCCGGCCGACCAGTTCGTCGTCACGCCGGCCAGTGGCAGCGTGTTCCGAGCCGGAACGTCGGAAGCCGTCCACGTGATCGTCGAAGACGCCTTCGGCAACCCGGCGCCTGAGGTCCGGGTGAACCTCAGCATCGGTGGGGCCGGGAAGGGGAACACCTTCACGACATTTGGCGGATGCACCGCCGGTGCCACGACGTGCACGGTGTCGAGCAAATATCCCACAGGTTCGTTCACAGTGAAGATCCTGCCTTCGGACTACGTCGCCACAGGGAGCCCGTTCAGCCTGAGCGAGTCGACGGTGACAGGGAATGCTCCTCGCGCCACCCAGACATACACCCTGACCGGTGGAGCACCGGTGAAGCTGATCTTCAAGAACCCGCCGACGGTCACACAGACCGTGTCGAGCAAGGCAGGAATCCGCTTCGAGGTCGAAGCAGTCGACCAGTACGGGAACCTGGACACTGCAGCCGCGTTCCCGGTCCGCTTCTCCGCCAGCGGGGCGACGGCGGGTGACTACGGGTTCAGCACGACGGGGAATGCCACACTCGGCAGCACACCGGCGGCCACCGTCAGCACGACCTTGAGTGGCGGTACGGCGACGGTCTACTTCGGCGACCGTCACGCCGACAAGTCGGTGACGGTGAAGGCAAATGGCACAGGATGTGGGACAGCGGGTACCGCGGCCTGCACACCGCCGGCCACCGCATCGCTCTCTCTCCAGGCTGCCCTCCCGGCGCAGGTGGTCGCCGTCAGCCCGACGTCGCCACTGAAGGCTGGTCTCACATATGCGATCAGCGGCACCGTGGAGGACGCCTACGGGAACCCCGAACCGTCGGGAACGGTTGTGACACTGGACCTGATCTCGGGAACAGCGTCGGCCACGTTCTCCGCCCCGGCACAGTGCCTCGGTCTCACCACGTGCTCCGAGACCACGTCGGGAACCGGAGGCACGCTGTCGGGAGCCTCCATGCACGTGAACGGGACAGAAGGGCACTTCACGCTCCGCTTCACTGCGGGTGCCACCCTGAGCCAGGCAGTGCGCTACACAGTGGGCCCAGGAACGCCGACGAAGCTGGTATTCCTCAAGACAGGACTCAGCGCCACCCAAGCGGTCTCCAAGACCACCGACGTGGGTCCGCTCACCCTCGCCGTGGAGGACGCGTTCGGCAACATCGTGCCTTCGAGCTTCTCCGTCACGCTGTCGGCTCCCCAGGCCACCGCTGGTGACTTCGGGATCGGCACCACTCCGACCACCACAATTGCCACGGCCCAAGCCCCGGTGACCACTGTCCTGCGCACAGGAGAGGCCACGGTGTACTTCGGTGACCGGGCAACCAACACGACAGTGTCGATCCATGCCACAGGCGCAGGGTGCGGAGCCACAGGCACCGCGAGCTGCACGACGGGGGCCTCCAAGGCCTTCACGTTCGTGGCTGGTCAGCCGGCTTCGGTGGTGCTCACTCCGGCTTCCGGGGTTTTCGAAGCTGGAACCTCCCAGAAGTTCGTGGCAACGGTCAAGGACGCCCTCACAAATCCGGTGACTACCGGCTCCGTGACGTTCACGTTGGGAGGCACGTCGAAGGCGGCCTTTGCCGGCTGCACAACGACCACGTCGTGCAAGGTGAGCCTGAACGCGTCAGGGAATGCCTCGATCACGTTCACAGTGGGTACCCACGCCGGCATCGGGGATCTGACTCTCGGCGCCGCCGACGGCACGGCTGGGGCGAACGGCACGTACACGGTGAAGGCCGGCCCACCGGCGAGTATCAAGCTGGTGGGTGGCGGCACGTCAGCGACGACAGGGAAGCAGATTCCGGCGGGGACAGGGCCCGTGCCGCTGACCGCGACCGTGTTTGACCGGTACACAAACCCGGTGGGCGGAGCACGCGTGACCTTTACCACCGGTACCTACCCTGACGCGACCCTGACCGGAACCACATGTGCCAAGGCGACCACGTCGTGCACGATCACCACTGCGGCGACAACGGGACAGGCTCTCGTCACATTCACCGCTGGCGGTCACACCGGACCGGTGGTGGTTCAGGCCGCAGTCACCGGAACAACAAAGACCTACACCGCGGACACGTACTTCACCGTGGTCCCGGCCGCTCCCACGCAGCTGGTCGTGACTCCGGCCTCCTCGACTGGCGCGGCGTCGGCGACGGCCAACATCTCATTGACGGTGACCGCCGAGGACCAGTTCGGAAATCCGACCACCGCCGGGAAGACAATCGCGGTGACGTTCAAGGCCACAGGCCCGTCGTCGGGAGAGTTCTCCCCAACGACGGTCGACCTGACCGGCAGCAAGCCGTTCGCCTTCGGGTCCACCCAGGCCGGCAACTACACCATCACCGCGACGTCGACCAGCGGGTGCGGTCGGACAGGGCTGAAGCCGTGTGCTGCGCAGTCCACGCCGGCAACCGTCACGGTGACGCCGTCATCGGTGACCGGTACATACCAGTTGAAGGTCACATCGCCAACCACCCTCAAGACCGCCGTGGTGGGGACGAACTTCCCGCAGGCGCTCTCGGCCAAGGTGATCGACAGCTTCGGGAACCCGGTTGCTGGGGTCACGGTGACGTTCACCGCACCGTCGAAGGGTGCCAGCGCCACGTTCCCGGGTTGTGGAACAGGGAACGTGTGCAGTGTGGTGACGAACGCAACAGGTGTTGCCACCACCGCGGTCCCCAAGGCGAACTTCATCGCGAACTCGAACCCCTATGACGTCACGGTGGCCGACCAGTACGACAACCCGGTGTCGGGGACTCGCGCGTCCTTCTCGCTCGAGAACGTTCCCGGGTCGGCTGACAAGCTCGTCGTCACGCCGACACCGAAGACATCCTCGGCCACGGGCAAGGCTTCGACAACGGCCAACATCAAGCTCTCGGTGCAGGCCGTGGACCAGTACACAAACCCGGTCAACCCGGCGAGCCTCCCCACCACAGGGATCAAGGTGTCGTTCTCGGCGATTCCGAGCACCGGCGTGGAGTTCACACCGACCGGTGGCAAGTTGACCTCGGCCACACCGACCGTGTCCTTCTCCTTCGGTTCGACGAAGGCCGGTCACTACTCGGTGTCGGCACAGGGAACACAGTGCGGGCCCAAGGCCACAGCGAAGTGCGGCTCGGTCCCGGCCACAGTGACGGTGACGGCTGCTACAGTGCACTCGATCACCGCGGTCTCCGGTGGTGGCCAACAGAAGCAGGTCGGTGAGCAGTTCACAGCTCCGCTGGTGGCCCAGGTGGAAGACGCGCACGGCAACCCGGTCGCCACAGCGAACGTGACGTTCACCGTTCCGTCGACCGGTGCCAGCGTGACCTTCGCGGCCGGTTGCACAGCCACGCTGTCGACGGCCACCACGTGCGTGGTGAAGTCCAATGCCACAGGCAAGGCAACCTCCCCGCTCATGACGGCCAACCACGTTGCGTCGTCGAGCCCCTACACGGTCACCGCCAGTGCGGCCGGCGCTACGACCCCGGCGACGTTCAGCCTGTCGAACACGGCTGGGCCGGTGGTGGGGCTGGCGATCCTCTCGCCGGCAACGACCACCGGGAAGGCGTCGACCACGGCCGACATCGTCAACTACCGGGTGGTGGGTGTGGACCAGTACGGCAACCGGACCACGCCGGCGCCCGGGACGACGATCCACGTCAAGCTCTCGGCCACGGCCAAGACCGGCTTTGCGACCGAGTTCTCGCCTTCGACGACAGCGACCTTTACCTCGAGCACATCGGCCGCGTACTTCAACTTCGGGGCCACGGGTGCCGGGAGCTACACGATCGATGCCGTGAGCTCGAACTGCGGCACCACAAGCGCCACGGCCTGCACACCGGGGAACACCACGACTCCGGCCACGGCTTCGGCGACGGTGACGCCGTCCACAGCTCACACGATCGAGTACGTGAACGGATCTGCCACGCAGTCGGGGTCGGGGCAGAAGGCCGAGAGCGGTGCGAGCTTCACAAACCCCCTCGAAGCCGTGGTCGTGGACCAGTTCGGGAACCCGGTGCCAGGAGTGAGCGTGAAGTTCACGGGTCCGAGCTCCACACACACAGCGAATGCCAGTGTCAACTTCGGCGGTGGCACCACCACGAAGACTGTGCTCACCAATGCGACAGGCCTGGCGAGCACGGGGCAGTTCAGCGCGAACAACAAGGCGAGCTCGACACCCTACGTCGTCGAAGCGACGGCCACAGGGCCCACAGGTGCACTGAAGGGATCGCCGCTCGACTACACGTTGACGAACGAGCCCGGGAAGGCCACCTTCGTGGCGATCACCGCACGTGGGAAGTCCGGCGACACGACGACCGGTGTGGCCGACACACACACGGACATCGGCGCCTACGTCGTGACGCTCCAGGACCAGAACCACAACAACATCACGCCGTCGGGCACAGTGTCGGTGACCCTGAGTCCCACGGGGACGTGCGGTTCGTTGGAGTGCGGGTACTCGTACAACACGCCGACACTGCCGTTCCTGTCGTCGCCGACGACGTTCACGTTGTCGACACGGCAGCCATCCCAGACGGTGTACTTCGGAGCCGAGCGGGCCGGGTTGTACACCCTGTCGGCATCGGCAATGACAAAGACAACGCCGCTGACCCCGGTCACGGCTTCGGCGACGGTGACCGCGGCCGCAGCCGATCAGGCTGTGCCGACTCCGCGGCCGACGCCGCCGAGCACGCCTCAGAGCACCCAGGTGGGGACCAGCTACAGCAATCCGCTGTCGGTGTCGGTGAGCGACCGGTTCGGTAATCCCGTCCCCGGAGCCAGCGTGGTGTTCTCGGCTCCCGGATCGGGTGCGACGGTAACCTTCACCGGCACAGGGTGCTCGGGGAACACCTGCACGGAGACGACGAATGGTACAGGTATCGCCGCCACGCCGAATGCTCCGGTGGCGAACACGGTGGCGGGTCCGGTGACGGTGACGGCGACGGTGCACGCAGGCAACGATCCGAGCGCGCCGTTCAGCCTGACAAACCTGGCTGGTCCGGCGGTGGTCCTGAAGTACACCACCGCCCCACAGACCGGTCCGGCGTCGAGCGCGCCGGATCTCGGCCCGATCACCGTCGGCCTGTTCGACGTCTACGGGAACCCGTCGCCGATTCGGTCGCCGACATCGGCGATGTCGCTCGGTCTCTCGGACAATGGGTTCCCGAATGGGAAGTTCTCGACCCTGAGCGGGACGCCGATCACGACGGCCACGATCACAGTCGGGAACTCGTCGGCCAGCTTCCTCTTCGGCTCGACGACTCCCGGGACTGCCAAGATCACGGTGACCTCGTCCTTCCCGGCGGTGAGCCAGACAGAGACCATCACCACGGCTGCGGCCAGCCA
>JAJYWF010000044.1:0-14298 GCA_021791635.1 Actinomycetes bacterium | reverse complement strand
GCCAGGTCGTGTTCACCACCTCGCCGTTGAGCGGCACGGTGGCGAGCACGCCGGACCTCGGCCCGGCAACGGTGGAGCTGCAGGATCCCTACGGCAATGTGGTCACGCCGACCACACCGGTCACGGTGATGCTGTCTTCCTCCTCGAAGGGTGGCGTGTTCGGCACGGCGCAGAACGGGAAACCGGTGAGCTCGGTGACCATTCCGGCCGGCAAGCAGACGGCCACCTTCTGGTACGGCGACACTGTTGCCGGATCGCCAGTGGTCACGGCCTCGGCCACAGTGTGCGGACCCAACGGTGATGCGGCGTGCACCGCCGGGACTCAGACCGAGACCCTGTTCGCCGGACCCCCGGCCGGCCTGACGATCACGCCTCCCGCTGGGTCTGGCCAGACGGCGACATCGCCAGGTGGTGAGCAGCCGGTGATGAAGGCCCGCTCCCCGATGAACGACACGACGTACAACGGAGTCCGGTCCTACTACGCCAACCTCGGTCCGTTCACTGTCACCCTGGTCGACCAGTTCGGGAACGTCACGACGGCGACCACACCGGTGGCGGTGACGCTCACGAGCTCGTCGAAGACGGCCAAGTTCTCGCTGAGCCAAGACGGGCCCGCGGTCACCACCGTGACCATCCCGGCAGGGGGGTCGACGGCCACCTTCTGGTACGGCGACTTCACGACCGGGACGGCTACGATCACCGTGTTCAGCAGTGGGTTGGTGATCGGGACGCAGCTCGTCAACATCGTGGTCACGCCCACCCAGGGCTACTGGCTGGAGGGCGCCGACGGCGGGATCTTCGCCTACGGCACCTCGATGTTCTTCGGTTCGGCTGGTGGGATCCGCCTAGCGGCACCACTGGTGGCGTTCCAGTCCACCCCGGACAACCTGGGGTACTGGCAGTTTGGTGGCGACGGAGGAGTCATCACCTGGGGCAATGCCCAGTTCTACGGCTCCATGGGTGGTAAGCACCTGAACGCCCCGGTGGTGGGTGCTGCCCGGACGCCGGACGGCGGGGGCTACTGGGAGGCCGCGGCCGACGGCGGAGTGTTCGCCTTCGGGAACGCCAAGTTCTACGGGTCCATGGGTGGAAAGCCCCTGAACGCCCCGGTGGTCGGGATGGCCTCCACGCCGACAGGCGGGGGCTACTGGCTGGTGGCGGCTGACGGAGGGATCTTCTCCTTCGGCAATGCAAACTTCATGGGCTCCATGGGAGGTCAGCCGCTCAACGCTCCGATCGTGGGCATGGCGGCAACGCCGGATGGCGGCGGGTACTGGCTGGTGGCGTCGGATGGTGGGATCTTCTCCTTCGGCGACGCGACCTTCTACGGGTCCGCGGCCGGAGGTGGCATGGACGCTCCGGTGACGTCGATGGCTGTGACGCCGACAGGCGGCGGCTACTGGATTGCCGCCAGCAACGGGCGTGTGGCCGAGTTCGGTGATGCCATGGCCGAAGGCACAGCGTCGAAACTGACCCTCAAGGGTTCGATCGTGGCCATCGGCGGTAGCTGATCCCAGGAGTGTGGCCGGCAGGTCCTGCCGGAATCCCACGAGGTGTGTGGTACACCGAGACCGGCCCCTGCGGCCGGTCTCGGTGCGTCCGGGACCGGGAAGTAGGCCGGGCGTAGGGCTGTGGATGACCGACAAGGGAAAGAGGGCTTCTCGTAGATGAGTGATGAAACGAGTGAGGGAGCTTCAGGGCCCGGTGACGCGGAGCAGCAACCTCGGCAAGCGGCGTCGCCGAGTCGCAGTGCACGACACGCCAGGCAGCCCAGTCCCCGGAGCGGGGATCGTCGCGGCGTTCTCAGGACGGTGGCCGCTGTCGTCGGGGTGATCGTGGTGGTCGTGGTGGTGGTGTGGGCGGTCGGAGGTTTCGGAGGCGGATCGAGTGGAGGGCAGCGCCCTGGCCGCGATGCGTACGTGACCGAAGTCGGGGTACCGGGGATCATCCCGGTCGGATTGACAGATGGAACGATCGGGAAGCCGCTTGCCGTCGCCGATGAAGCTCTGGTCGTCGCCTCGGCCTCGGCCGGGAGCGTGGTGTACGTGGGTGACGGCTCGACCTCTTCGGTGGTGCCCGTCGATGTCAGCTCCCGCCGGCCAGGAACCCCGGTGGCAGTCGGTGGAGTGCCCATCGCTATGGTTGCCGTGCCGAAGAGCCCATGGGTCTACGTCGTGAACGAGTCGGGGAATTCGGTGATCCCCTTCGACGCCACCTCGGGGAAGGCCGTGACCAGCGTTGCGGTCGGTCACCTGCCGACGGCCGTGGCGGCGTCGCCCGACGGTCGGATGGTGTACGTAGCCAATGACGGGTCTGATTCGGTGACCCCGATCGACGCGTCGACTCGAAGTGCCGGGGCGGCAATCCCGGTTGGCGTGGCCCCCGATGCTATTGCCGTGTCGTCCGACAGTCGGTCAGTGTTCGTGGGGAACGAGAACTCAGATTCGCTCACTCCGATCTCGGTGTCGGGGACTTCGGGACGGCCCGGGACGGAGATCCCACTGGGCATGGCCCCAACGGCGATGGCCTCGGGATCGGGGTCGACCGTGTATGTGGGCGGTGTCGCCACTCGGACGAACGCACATTCCGAGCTGGTGGCGGTCACCGACGGCCGGGTGGACTCGGCGCCGAGCCCCCTGGTGCTCCCTGGGGAGCCGGTGAGCATGGCGCTGACATCGAGCGCTGGGGTGTTGCTGGTGGTGGGGATCGAGCCACCCGCTGCTCCGGCCAGGAGCGCCCAGAAGGCCTCCGGCAAGGCTGGGCACACCACCACGACGACCGCCCCGCAGGCGACATCGTCGTCCCACCAACCCCGGGGCTACGTGGCTGCGGTCTCGCTCGGCACGCTGTCGACCAAGTGGGTGAAGATCGTGGCGAACGAAGTCACGGCAGTGGCGATCCCGGCCGGCTGACCGTTCCCGTCTCCAGTGCCGAGCGATGACGGTTCGTCCGTAGGGCGCCGCGGATGGGTCAGGGTGGGAACACCGGTGGGTGGATCGGTGTTGACCAAGACAGGCCTGCAGGGACGGAAAGCGTCGATGCACGCGAGGGAAGGTGAACGTGATGGACGAGACGAGGGAGTTCGACGCCGTCGGTGACTCGGTGGAGCCGGTAGTCCGAGAAGTTGGCTCTTCGGGGCGAACGATCGGTGAGGGCGCCTCGATCGGCGATCGGATCCGCGCCCTCGTGGCCGAGTCCGTGGCCCGCGGCGCTCCGATGATCTCGGCCCAGGCGGTGCAGAGTCGTCTGTTCACCGTCTACGACGACGCCAGCGCCGTGCCCGAGGCACTGGCCCTGGTCCAGCGCCACCTGGGTCTCACCCTCGACCGGAACTGGTACAGCGCGCAGGAGATCGACTCCCTGGCCGAGCAACTGGATCAGCTACTGGCGGTGGGTGCCGTCGCCGCCGGAATCGGGGCCGGCGACGCCGAACCGCCCGGTGAGTCGTGACCGCTGGCGACCCGTGGGTTCAGCCCCAGGCCACCAGCTCGTGGCGAGGTTTGAGTCCGTTGAGGAGGAGGTTCACGACGAAGTCGGCAACCTGACCGGCGTCGAACCCGTCGTCGGCAGACGACCGGCGGAGGGCGATCTGTCCCACCAGTGCGGCGATGGAGAAGGCCACCATCCGTGACGGCGCATCGACGACGGTGCCGGCCTCCTGGGCCGGCACCACGATGCGCTCGATGTCCGAGACGAATCCCTCGTAGATCCCGACCAAGTGGGCTTCTATGCCGCGCCCCAGCGTCTGCGCGTCACGGAAGAGCAGCTTCACCAACGGCGGGTTCGCTTCGAAGAATTCGAATGCCGCTCGCACGGCAGCCCGAAATGGCGCCATGGCGTCGTCACTGCCGGGCGTCCGCAGTGCCTGGTCCACGTGGTCACGCAGGGCCGACTCGCAGTCGGACATGAGGGCGCGGAAGAGCGCCTCCTTGGAGTCGAAGTACCAGTACACACTGCCGTATGAGACCTGAGCAGCCCGGGCCACGTCGGCGATCGTCGTGGCGTGGTATCCCTTCTCGGCGAAGACCCGCGTGGCGGCATCGAGCAGCTGGGACCGTCGGAGGGCCTTGCTCTCGTCACTCACCGCCCGTTGCACTCTCGGCCTCCCACAATCGTTGCCGGGTGCCGCTCCACCCTGCCCGTTCGGGTCGAGCAACTCCCACGAACTCGCTGCGATGCTCCAGTGCCTCCCCCGCAACTAGACTGATTCATCAGTCAGCATAGTGGTCGAATGTAGGAGGACGGGGGAGTGGACGGAGCGGCGGAGGACGGCCCTGGGACCGGGCCGGCGGGAAAGCCCCGGCTCAGTGACGAGGAGCAGTCCGACCGGCGCGCCGCCATGCCGGCGATATTTCTCGGCACGCCCTACTTGAGCTCGCTGGGCCTGGTGATCGAGCGCTACCTGCCCGACGACGTCGAGATTCGCCTGCCATTCCGTCACGACCTGTCCAACGACGGCCGCACGTACCACGGTGGCGTGGTGGCGACCATACTTGACACCGCCGGGGCCCTGGCCGCCTGGTCGAACCACGACTTCGACCGGGGCATTCGGGCCGCGACGGTGGCCATGTCGATCCAGTACCTCGCGGCGTCGGACCGCAGCGACCTTCACTGCCGGGCAACGACGGTCCGGCGGGCCCGAGAGTTGATCTTCACCGAGATGACCGCCACCGATCCGGATGGACGGGTCTTGGCCCACGGGCTCCAGACCTACCGCATCACCTGAGACGCCCGAAGCTCGAGGATGGCGCGTGCGCTCGGTGAACCCGTGACGCCGAGAGCCTACGTCGGGGGCTCGACGCCATCGGGGGGCCACGCGGCGACGCCGTCTTCGAGTGGTACGTCGGCACTGCGGAGGATCGACGCCAGCATCCGCCAGCACCCGATGACGGCCAGCACTTCCATGAGCAGTGACGGATCCTCTCCGACGTGGACCGTCAGCTGTTCCCAGGTCCCGGTCGACACCACCCCGTCGCGCACCGTCTCGTCGGTGGCCGCCAGGAGGGCGCGCTCGGTCGGGCCGAACCCGGCGTGGGCCTCCCAGTCCCGGACGCCGAGAAGATCGTCGGTCGTGACGCCCAAGTCGGAAGCGATCCGCCAGTGTTGGGTCCATTCGTAGACCGAACCGGTCGTCCAACCCACCCGCATGATCATCAGTTCTCGGAGTCGGACGTCAAGGTGGCCCCCGAAGAGCAGCTCGGAGAGCAGCTCGTGACACGCCCGAGCCACGCCGGGATTGCAGAGCATCACCCGGAACACGTTGAGCGAGGTCATGTAGTGGGGGACTCCGACATCGTCGGCTCGACCTCGGGCCACTTCGGCGTCGAGCGGCGCGATGCGCACCGGTCCACCTGGGTCGTCGGAAGGCATCGTCACCTCCACGGGACCACGACGCCGTGCACCGGGCGATCGGCACCGTCGTGGTGGCCACCGTCAAGGTGGCCACCGCCTGAGCCCTCGCTCGCCGTGCCGCCACCCATGGCCGTGAGCAGACCACCCACGGCCGCGGGGTCGAGGGGCACGGTTAGCCGGGGTAGGTTCTCGAACGGGTAGCGACCCGAGGCCAGCAGGTCGAGTGCGGCTCGGTAGGCCGGCGCGTCCACCCCCAAGGCGCCCAATACGCGAAGCTCCTTGTACACGAGGAGGTCAGGGTGGAAGTCGGGAGTCTGTGCCGATCCCCGAGTACCGGCCAGGACCACCGTCCCTCCGGGTCGGGCCAGGGCCACGGCCTGGGCCAGAGCCTCGGGAGCCCGGGCGGTCACGTCCACGACGACGTCGGCCAGGCGTCCGCAGGCCTCCATGAGCGTCGCCACCGGGTCACCCAGGGAGGAGTCGACGGTGGCGGAGGCGCCGAAGCTCGGGGCCAGGGCCAGCCGTCCGGCGTCACCCGGTCCCTTGCCCACGACCATGATGTGGCCGGCCCCGGCGTCGTGGGCGGCGGCGGTGACCGAGAGCCCGCGGATCCCCGGTCCGAGGACGGCCACCACGTCGCCCGGACGGGTCCCGGGCACCTGTACTCCCCAGCGGATTCCGGCGCCGAGGGGGTTGAACAGCGTGGCCACGACCGGGTCCAACTCCGGGTCCACGGGCAGGACCATCGAGTCGGGCGCCAGGTACTGGTAGCGGGCGTAGCCGCCCCACAGCCCAGGGGACCGGTCGGCCGGGATGAACCCGTACATGTCGGCGATGCCGTGCTTTTCGCACCGTCGATAGTCTCCGGACCGGCAGGCGGGGCACACCCGGCAGGACTGGAACACTTCGACCGCCACGCGCTGGCCGACGACCACCCCCCATCGCTCGCTCGCCGACGCTCCGATGGCTTCGACCACCCCGACCGACTCGTGGCCGGGCACGCCCACCGGCGCCGGGAGGGCTCCGGCGAACTGTTCGTGGTCGGTCCCACACAGCCCGCAGGCCTCAACCCTCAAGAGCGCGTCGTCGTCGGCCACCTCGGGCGCCGGGAGCTCCCGTAGGGCCAGGCGACCCGGGGCCTCCAGGACCAGGGCCGGGCAGGAGAGGGGTGCGGGCACCGGTTCGACCGTACCAACAGCTAACTGATCCGTCAATCAGTTAGCTGATGGTGACGTGCCGGTCGTCCAGCAGCGAGGCACCGGTCCCGCCGTTCCGCGTCGGTGACGAAGCGCCGGCCCCACTCGAGGGTGCACAGCAGGTCAGCCTGGCTCCGGGGTCGGGCCAGCATCCAGCTGTGCCCGCCGGGCACCCAGTGCACGGGCACGCTGGCGTGGTGGGAGAACTCGTCGGCGGTCCAGGAGTGGGAGATGCGGTCGAAACAGCCCCACTCGGCCAAGATGGGGATGGCCCCGTAAGCTCCGAGCCGCCGCACCTCGTCACGTAGGTCCAAGGTCATGAGAAGTCCTGCCACCGGGGCAGTCCGTCCGAGGCTCCCGATGTTGCGGCGGACGTCGGGGAGAAGGCCGGCGACAGTGTGGTGGAACTTTCCCAGGAGGAGGTCGGGGGTGTCCAGCACCGCCGACAGCACCAGGTCTATGGGCCCGGCCAGGTCGGGGATGAGCGGAGCCAGGGCGGCTGGCAGCAGGCCGCGACGGTCACGCCAACGGGGGGTGGCGGCACCATCACGGTAGATGATCCCGAGGGTTCGCTCCGGGAAGCTGTCGGCGAAGGCCACCGCCACGGCTCCTCCCATCGAATGACCGAGGAGCACCGCCCGGTCGGCACCGATGTGGTCGAGCAGCACGCGCACCGACTCGGCCAGTGCCCGCACGGACAACCGGTTCCATGGGAGCGGTTGGCTGCCGGCGAAACCCGGGAGGCTGGGGTTCACGACCCGCCAACCCAAGCGGGTGGCCAGGATGTCGCTCTCTCGCCAGTACATCTCACCGCCGGCGAAGAACCCGTGGATGTTGACCGCCCACAGAGGCTCTGCTCCCGGATCTCCCGGTGGCGGACTGACGGCGTTCGCCGAGATGGCGAAGCGCAGGCGGCGACCCTCGACGCGGATCGTCCCGGGGACCATCGCCGGCCGGGCCATGGCGCGAGCTTCAGCCAGCCGATGCCCTGGACAGCTCGCCGGCCCGGGCGAGCGCGCCTTCGGCCTCCTCGACGAAGCGCCGCACCAGCTCACCGGCGGGCACCAGCGACTCGATACCGCCGAGACCCTGGCCGGCCGGATAGCACTCACGCTCGGGATCGATATCGATCGCCGTGTCGTCTGCGCCCAAGTGGAGCACCCCGTCGGAGTAGGACCGCCCCATCTGGTCGGGGAACCGGACCAGCTCTTCGGGGTGGGCATCGAAGTAGTCGGTGTACTTGTTCCGAACCACGCGCATGGTCTTTCCCGAGTAAGCCCGGCTCACGGTGGTGGAGTCTTCGGCGCCGGCGATCAGCGCCTCCTTGTAGCCCTGCACCCCACGGGCTTCGGGAGTGGCGATGAACCGGGTCCCGACCCACACGCCGTCGGCTCCCAGGGCCAGAGCAGCGGCGAGCCCGCGCCCGTCGAAAATGCCTCCGGCGGCGGCGACCGGAACACGATCACCGACGGCATCGACGATCTGGGGCACGAGCGGCATGGTGGCCACCTGGCCGGTGTGGCCGCCGGCCTCGGTGCCCTGGGCTACGACCAGGTCGCAACCGGCCTCCACGGCGCGCACCGCGTGGGCCACCTTGCCGCACATGTTCACCACCAGTAGCCCGTGCTCGTGGCACAGGTCGACCACTTCGGACGGAACGCCGAGGCCGGCGACGAACGCCGACGCTCCGGCCTCGATGATGAGGCGAACCTGGTCGGTCAGCCCTCCGGGCATAGCGGTGAGAAGGTCCACGCCGAAGGGCTTGTCGGTGGCGGAGCGGACGGCGGACATCTCGGCCACCATGGTGGCGGGAGACATGGTTGACGCGCCGAGACAGCCGAAACCGCCGGCGGCGGAGACGGCCGAGGCCAGGGGAGCGTAGGACACCCCACCCATTCCGGCGAGCATGACCGGGTGCTCGATTCCCAGCAGGTCGGTCAGACGCGTCCGCATTCGTTCCCTCCATCGTGGCCGGTTGCCCGGTACCCAACGTAGCGCCTAACTGACTGATGGATCAATCTAGCGAGGGGAACGGGGAGCGGAGCCGGAGCGCGACCGCGGCGCTTCGGCGGGCCTGCCGGACGCCGGCGACACTGGCCAGGGCGGCCACGACACACACCCCACCGAGCACGCCGGACCAGGCCGAGAGCGACGAGTGGACCCAGGCGGAGCTGGCGTGCGTGGCGGTCCCCTCCAGCCCGAGCCCGAGCCCCCACGCCACGACGGCCAGGGCCGAGAGCGCGGTGATGGCCGACAGGATGCGGCCGATGCCCACTCCCGTCACCAGGGTCTCGTCGGAGAGATCGCTCCGACCCACGGCCACGGCCAGGGCCACGGTCGACGCCAGCATCAGGGCGAAGGCGGCCCAGACGGCCAGGGCCAGCCACACGGCGAGGAGGGGGTGCCCTCCGGGGAGGTAGGTGACCGAGACGACGGTACGCCCGTGGACCACGGATCCCGACGTGGAGCCGACCACCGGGACCATCCTGGCCCGCAGGACGGCGATGCCCAGAGCACCCAGCCCGAGCACCGGCGGGCACCACCACAGGAGTTGGCCCTTACGACCACGACCGGCGAGCACCGTGCGGACCTGGCGCCACGCCACGGTCAGGGCCATGAAGGCGCAGACGACAAGGAGCGCGAGGGCCAAAACGGCGTCCTGGGTCAGTCGCCCGGCGAAGCCGAGCGTGGGCACCACGGTGACGTCGTACGTCCCAGCGGGGCGGACCAACCCGGCGTAGGTGGTCCCGGTGCTGCCCACGATCCATACCAGGAGCGGGAACGAGCACAGCACGGGAACCGTGGCGGCGACCAGCGACCACCGAGCCCGTTCGAGGTGGACCGTGGCCACCGGTGGGATCCCGGTGCCGCGCACCCGGGCGTCGACCGCTCCCAGGAGGAGCCCGGCGGCCATCTTGATCGGTCGGTGCCCTGCGCCACGCAGGTCGGAGCACAGGACGCCCAGCTCATCGCCGTAGCGCTCCTTCCACCACTTCGGGTAACACGCCAGGGTGGCGTGCACCAGGCGGCCGATCGAGCTCGAGCCTGCGGCCGGGCCTGAGCCCGGCGGTGGTTCGTCGACCGCCGGTGTCATCCAGCACCGCCGAGCCGGGTCAGGCCCACCCGAGCCACGGTCTGGGCCTCCTCCAGACGACGGCGCAGCGCTGTGGCCCCGGCCGCAGTGAGCCGGTAGGGACGGCGCCGGTCGTCACTGGCGACCGCGGTCACCAGACCCTGGGCCTCCAGCCGGGCGACGCAGCTGTAGAGGGTGCCCGGTCCGAGGGTGACCCCGGCGAAGGCCTCGATGTCCTGGATGACGGCGTACCCGTGCTTGGGTCCGCCGGCCAGGCTGGAGAGGACCAGCATGGTGGGATCGACGCCTGGCCGAGTTCTCACAGGCAGAGAATACTCTGTATAACGTAATAGTGTCAAGGGTCGTCGGCTGTCGGCTGTCGGCTGTCGGCTGTCGGCCGGGCGCACGTCGGACGCCGGCGACCCCTACGCTGGTGTCGTGCTGTTCTTCGGTGCCCACGGTGGCGGGTCGCTGATCTTCGTCGTGGTGATCCTCCTGGGTGGGTTCATGATGCGGTCGGTCGGACCCGGGCGCAGAAGCTCGCGCCGGCCGCCGTCGGGCTACGGAGCGATGGCTCCGGGACCCCCGGGCCGCGGACCGGGGCTAGCGGGTCGAGCTCCCGTCGACCTGACCGATGGACCCGAGCCGACTGGCGGTTGGGGAGTGCCCCGCACCGGGATACCTGCAGGGTGGTTACCCGATCCGACCGGTCGGAACCAGCAGCGCTACTGGTCCGGGACGGCGTGGACCGAGCAGGTCCTCAGGACAGGGGTGCCCAGGACCGATCCACCGCCGGGCTGAGCCCCAGGCGTCGGCGACGGCCTCACCAGGGACCGAGAGTTGGAGCCGGACCGCGGTCGATCATCCAGGCCAGGAGCGAGCGCTCGTCAGCCCGATTGGCCAGGCGCGCCAGCAGGCGGGGCAGCCAGAGCGCCACCAGTCCCTCGGACAGGTCCGCCACCGTGAAACCGAGGCCCAGGTCCACGTGGTGCACCTCCACCTCGCGCCACCGCCGTCCGGGGATGTTCGAGACCGGCTGCTCGGCGCCGCTCACGTCGCGACCAGGACGGCTCCACACCTCGGCGGGAGCCGAGAGCCACGCCGACTCCAAGCGGTAGATGCTCTCGCGGACATCGGAGACCAGAGCGGATGCGCTCCGGCCGGACCCGGCGGCGATGTCGGCCGCTCTCCCGGCGTAACCACCGGGGTACTGGTCCTCGATCTCCCCGCGGACGGCGCCCTCCATCCGACGGGTACAGCTGTCGGCGTTCCGGGCCAAGTGGGTGAGCACGTGGCCCACGGACCAGTCGGGGAGAAGGCTGGGTGAACGTGCCTGGGCATCGGTGAGCTCTCCCAGATCGTCGAGCAGGACACGGTGGGCACGACGGCAGCCTTCGATCTCCTGGGTGGGTACGGTCACCCCATCTTCCTAGCACCCACCTTGGTACGTTCCGACGGCGGACCTAACGTTGTGGAGATGCGGCGATTGGGCGTTCGGTGAGAGCTCGGGCGCCGAGAGCCCCCGGTCCTCCGGGGATACCCGGGACCCCCGGTACCACCGGTACCACCGGAGCACCGGCGGTGTTCCGTTGGCGAGACCCTCCGGTGATCGGCATCGCCCTGCTGGCCCTCGCCGCCGGCTTCGGCCAATTCGGCGCCGTGTCGGCCCTGGGCAGCGTGGCCAAGACCTTCGGCCACTTGGGGTCGGGGACGTCGTTCGCCGACGAGGCCGGCTTGTCGGGTACGACGCTCGGGGTGGGACTGGCCATCCTGCGCCTGGCGTCACTCGGTGGCCTGCCTCTGGCCGGTTTGGCCGACCGGTTCGGGCGTCGGACGATCCTGCTGGCGACGTGCGCAGTCGGGCTGGCCCTCACCGTGGCGGCGGCCGCCAGCCCGGGCTACTGGTGGTTCGTGGCCATCTTCGCTCTCGGCCGTCCCCCGCTCAGCGCCACCAACGGTGTCTCCCAGGTCGCGGCGGTCGAGCTCACCGCCTCGAGTGAACGGGCGAAGGCCGTGGCCCTCATCGCTGCCGGCTACGGGGTGGGTGCCGGTCTGACGGCCATCGTCCACAGCCTGGCCGTCAACGAGCTCGGCTTCCGTGGCATCTTCGCGCTGGCCGTTCTCCCCCTGATCTTGCTGGTGCTCATCCAGCGTTGGGTGGTGGAGCCGGCCCGGTACACGAACCTGGAGCGCGACACCACGGTGGAACGGCGTCCGGTGATCGGACCGGTGGCTCGCGCCTACCGGGGGCGACTGGCCGTGGTGGCCCTGGTCATGTTCGGCGTGTCGGTGATCACCGGACCGGCGAACAGCCTGGTGTTCATCTACGCCCAGAACATCCGCCGGGTGTCGGGCATCGCCACGTCGGGCATGGTGGTAGGGGCCGGGGTAGCCGGCCTGGGCGGGCTTCTGGCCGGCCGGTGGCTGGCCGACCACTGGGGCCGCCGGCCCACGGTGGCCGCCGGGATCGCCGGCATGGCCGGGTTCGGGGCCCTGGCCTACAGCGGCTCGGTCCCCGGGCTCATCGGCGGCTACATCCTGGGGGTGGCGGCCGGTTCGGTGCTGGCCCCGGCCGGCGGGGCGCTGGCCAACGAGCTTTTCCCGACCGGTGTGCGGGCGTCGGTCGCCGGCTGGAACATCGCCGCCGGCGTGGTCGGGGCAGTGGTCGGGCTCATCGAGTTCGGGATACTGGCGGACGTCCACGGCACCGGGAACCACGCGGCCTTCGCCGCCGTCATCACGTTCTTCCCGGCGGTGGCGTTCGCCGCACTCCTCTTCTTCCTGCCCGAGACCAAGGGACGAGAGCCCGAGGACCTCTGGCACGCTGGATGAGGCGAAAAGCCGCCCGGGACACCGTCCGCCCGGGCCAACGAGGCCCGGGCATCAGCGGGCGAAGAAGTGCCATCCCACCCACATCCAGCCGAGCACGACGAGCACCCGGACCACCGGGTGGGTGCTGACCGGGAAGAGGAGGGCGCTCGGTCGGGCGATCCTCCCTCGCCCGGCCATCGCCAAGGCCACCACCACCAGCGTGGCCAGGCCGAGCACGGTCCAGACGACGAAGGTGACCGATCGCCAGGTCACGTCCTCACCAGGGCCCAGCCCAGCCCCACCCAGGCCAGGACCACCGCCGCTTTCGCTGCCTCGGAGCGGGCCACGATGTCGTAGATCGAGCTGAGGGTGGGGTGCGATGGCCGAGCTCCGCCGAAGAAGCAGGCCAGCTCCCATGCCACCACGGCCGCCGCCATGACGAGCCACGGGAGGTAGGGGCGCCACCCGATCCCGTCGGGAACCGACCGATCGCCGGCCAGACGGACGACGACCGCCGACGCCGCGGCGACCAGCGCGACGGCAGTCACCACGTCGGCCTCGACGGTGAACGGCCGGGTGCTGGCCAGGAGCCCGGCGTAGGCCGCCGCGCCGACGAGGCCCGCCACCCGGGCGGCCGTCAGGACAGGTCGCCTGCCCGAAGAGCGGTCCGCGCCGTGCCCTGTGACCCGGTCCATGCTGCGTCCCGTTGCCCGTCCCGTGGCCCGGTCCTCACCCGGCGGCCGGGATGGACTGCTGGGAGTCCATCATGTCGGCCATCACCATCTTGATGAACTCGTCGGCCTCGCTGGTCATGCCGCCGGCCACCCCGCCGTAGATGGCGCCCGACTGCGGGGCGTCACCGGCGTGGGCGCGCGCATAGGAGACGGCATGGGCCAGGTCGTCGGCGAACGCCTGGGCCACGCCGTCCTGGGTCTGGGGTCGGGTGACGGCCATGTGGAGGGCGTTGGGGTACTGCTGACCGTTGAACCTCCATCCCCTGGTCCGCATGAAGTCGTTCACGTGGTAGACGTCGAACTCGTCAGAAGTGAAGCTGAACAGGAACGTGGGACGACCCAGGATCCGGAGCTCGGGATGGGAACGGACGGCTTCTTGCATGGTCGCCGCGGTCTCGAAGATCTGCTGCGCGTACCGGCGGTACCCCTCGCGTCCGAGCTGGACCATCGAGGCCCACGTGGCGGCGATCAGCCCTCCCGAGCGTGAGCCCTCCATCCCCGGTGAGCAGTACTTCCCCCCGCTCCAGTCGGTGAGGTAGAAGTACTGGGCGTTGCGGAGGGCCTTGTCCCTGAAGGTGAGCACCGACGACCCCTTGAAGGCGTAGCCGTACTTGTGGGTGTCGGCGGAGATGGACGTCACCCCGGGGAGCCGGTAGTCGAACACCGGCACCTCGAAGCCGAGCTCCTGACCGAAGGGCAGGATGAAGCCGCCGAGGCAGCCGTCGACGTGCAGGCCCACACCGCGTTCGAGGGCCAGGTCCGAGAGGGCGTCGATGGGATCCACCGTGCCGTAGCCGTAGTTGCAGGCCGACCCCACGATGGCCACGGTGTCGTCGTCGATGTGGTCGGCCACCCACTCCACGTCCACCAGGGTCGACGACGGGTCGACGGGAGCACGCCGGAGCTCGACACCGAACAGGTGACAGGCCTTGTCGAATGCCGGGTGGGCCGTCTCGGGCTTCACGATGTTGGGACGCGTGACTCCACGGGTCTGTGCGCCGAGCTCGCGGTAGGCGAGGACGGCGTGGCTGATGCTGCCGGTGCCCCCGGTGGTCACGATCCCCGCCGGCGTGGCGTCGTCGCCGGCGACGGCCTCGGCGTGGAAGAGGTCGAGCGTCATGGCGATGACCTC
>JAJYWF010000043.1 GCA_021791635.1 Actinomycetes bacterium | reverse complement strand
AGCGCTCGGACCACGTCGGCCCCCAGGTTGTGTCGAGTGCCGGCGTACTCGGGACCCGGGTTCCCCAGCCCGACCAGGGCCCAGTCGGCCGGGGTCCCACGACGGGCCGGCCGATCCGACCCCGGCTGCCGCCGGCCGCGCCCCAGCCGACGCAGGGGTCAGCCTTCGCCGGCGGCGCCGGACGTGTCGATCTCGGTCTGGGCTTCGGAGCCTTCCCCGGCTTCGCCTTCGGCACCTTCGGTCTCGAGCGCCTGTACCCGGGGTGGCTGACCGGTCACGATCGCCACGTCATCTTCCAGGTCGGTCGTCACCCCGGAAGCCAGCTGGAGATCGGCGACCCGAAGGGCGCTGCCGATGGTGAGCCCCG
Source organism: Actinomycetes bacterium (assembly GCA_021791635.1). Lineage (GTDB taxonomy): Bacteria > Actinomycetota > Acidimicrobiia > Acidimicrobiales > RAAP-2 > JAJYWF01. Next base: position 21,031 of record JAJYWF010000043.1, on the reverse strand, counting down.
TGATGTCGAGCTCGACGACGGTGGGAATGTCGGAGGGTCTGGCCCTGACCGGCAGGGTGAAGAGCTGCTGGTCGACGAGGCCGTCGCCGTGGTGGACCTCGAGTGCCTCTCCGACCAGGGTGATCGGCACGTCGGCGGCGATGATCTCGTCCCGCCGCACGATCTGGAAGTCGACGTGGATGACGGTGCCTCTGACCGGGTGCCGCTGCATCTCGCGGGCCAGGGTCAAGAAGGTCTGGTCCCCGGCAGCCAGGGACAGCAGGGTGTTGGAGCCCGACTCCCCTGACAGGGCCACCCGCAGATCCCGGCCGACCACGGCCACGGGCACCGGGTCCGTCCCGTGGCCGTACACCACTCCGGGGATCTTGCCTTCGGCACGAAGCCGGCGAGCCGATCGGGAACCGAGGGTGCGACCGACCTCGGCGTTCAGGACGATCTCGGGCATGGTTGTCCTCCTCGGCTGGGATGTGCTGGGTGGCGGTTGGGACGTCGTCGGTCGGGCCGGCAGGCCTAGAGCCCGGCGATCCGCGCCTGATTGCCAGCCGAAGGCACCGGCCGCCCCGGTGGCGCCGGCGGCACCGGTGACTCCGGCACTGCGCCCACAAGGTTAGCCGACCGCACCGCCCTGCCACCACCGCCACGCTCGCAGGGCACGACCCCCCGGCGAGCGGTAGTTTGGCCTCGACGTTGCCGGGACAGTGGTCGGCGATGGAAGCAAGCCGGGATTGAGGCACGCTGGGGTGGAGCTTCGCCGGGCGGGCCGCAAATGACGCTGGGAGGCGCTTTGGACCAGGTGATTCTCGTCACGGGGGCCTCGGCGGGGATCGGCCTGGCCTGTGCCGATCGCTTGACGCGTCCGGGCCGAGTGGTGATCGGCGCCAGCCGGAGGGGGACGTCGCCCGGAACAGGCGGGTGGACGCCGATGGTGATGGATGTCGACCGGGACGGCTCGGTAGCCGACGGGGTGGCCGACATCGTGGCCCGCCACGGCCACCTCGACGTCGTGGTGGCGTGTGCCGGATGGGGTCTGGCCGGGCCGGTGGAGCTGACGCCCATCGAAGATGCCAGAGCCCAGCTGGAGACCAACTTCTGGGGCGCCGTCCGCCTGGTCCAGGCCGCGTTGCCGTCGATGCGCGCCCGGGGAGGGGGCCGGATCGTCCTCATGAGCTCAATCGGTGGGGTGGTGGCCATTCCGTTCCAGGCCTTTTACAGCGCCAGCAAGTTCGCCATGGAGGGCTTCGCCGAGGCCCTGGCCTACGAAGTGGCGCCGTTCGGCATCCACGTGACCTTGGTGGAGCCGGGGAACGTGCGGACGGAATTCACGGCCCGCCGGCGGACGGTCGGCGATGCCGTGCCCGCAGACGGCTGGTCCCCCGAGGGCGGTTCCGAGGAGAGCAGGTCCGGTGGGGAAAGGTCCGACGCACCAGCACCCGGAGACTCGGCGCCCTACCGCACTGCCCTTCGGCGGGCCGTCGGCGTGATGGAGGCCGACGAGGCCGGCGGGGTGGCACCCGAGGCCGTGGCCCGGGTCGTCGAGCGGGTACTGCAGTACCCGCGGCCTCCTCGCCACGTCTCGGTCGGAAAGTGGGACGAGCGGGTCGGGATCCTGGCCCGCCGGGTACTGCCCTACCGGATGTTCGAACGGGCGGCCAAGGGGAGCCTGGGCGTCTGAGCGACGACGGGACCCGGGTCAGTATGTCGGGAGGTCTTCTGACCACCCACTACCCTGGGCAGCGTGCGGCGAGACTCGGGAGCACCCATCCTCATCCTCTGCCTCTTGGTCGGGCTGGCCGTCGGAGCGGCCGTTCTCGGGCTGCGTCAGGCCCCCCCGGGCGCCGACTTGGCCGTGCACAACGCCGCCGGTGAGACGCTCGCCGCCCCGAGCCTCTCCGCTGTCTACACGTCGGCTTCGGGATCCGAAGTCGTCGGCGTCGCGTACCGGGCACCCGCTCAGGCCGTCGAGACGCTGATCAAGGGCGGGCCGATCGGCACGCCGCACCAGGTCGCTCACGTCACCGGTAAGAAGGCGCTGGGCGCCCTGGGCCCAGTGGACCAACTGCTGAAGGTCGACGGTTTCATCTCTCACGGCTCCACCTATGTCGGCTCGGAGCCGGTCTCCTCGCTCGTCACAGCCACCGAGGCCCGCCAGGTCTCGGGGTCCATCCGCTTCGCAGTGACCGTGCACGGCGGCTACGTGGTCAAGGTGGTCGAGCGGGAAATTGTGACCACGCCGGCTGGCTCGGAGACCGGGGGTGGCACCTACCGGATCGACTCGATCGCCGGGCAACGGGTGACGTCGGGCTGATCGGGGAGGGAACGTGGGTCGGATCGGCACCGGAAGGCCGAACGTGCTGTCGGCGGGTGTCGTGCCGTCCTACCGGGGGTCGAGGTGTCCGACGACGTCGCCCTGACTGGCAGCCATCCGACGTCGCAGGATGCCGGCGATGCGGTCCCGGTGCCAATTTGCATCTCCGAAGGACACCTGGTCCAGTTGCGCCCTCTTCAGGTAGAGGTGCGTATCGTGCTCCCAGGTGAACCCGATGCCACCGTGGACCTGTAATCCCGATGCCATCACCCGGCGGGACGCGTCGGAGCACCAAGCTTTGGCCATGGAGGCCGCCAGCGAGGCATCCGGGTCTGTACACGAGGTGCACCAGGCGGCGTAGTAGACCGCAGACCTCATTCCCTCGACATCAACCAGGGCATCAGCCAGGCGGTGCTTGACGGCCTGAAAGCTGCCGATGGGACGACCGAATTGGATGCGGTCGCGGGCGTAGTCGACCGTCATCTCGAGGACCCTCTCGGCAGCACCGAGCATTTCGGCGGCCGCTCCGGTGACCGCTCGGTCCAAGAGGCGTGCCACCGCCGGTCGGCCGCCGAGGTAGATCGCCGGCGTCCGGTCAAGATCCAGCCATCCCAACTCACGGGTCCGGTCCATAGCCGACACCGGTGCCGGCCGCCCGGTGGCTCCCAGGTCCACGGCGTAGAGAGCGTCGTCGGTGACCACGACCGCCACCGACGCCGAGGGACCGTAGAGCACCGGATCCGGTCGCCCAGACAGGAGCGGCCGGTCGCCAGCCCTGGCGGGTTCGGATACCTCGACGGCACCGGGTCGGGCCGACCAGGCCACGCAGCCCACTGCATCCCCAGCCGAAAGGGCCGTCCCCCACGCGGTGAGCCTCGGGTCGTCGCCCCCGCACTCGTCGGCGGCGCCCGACAGGGCCCCGAGTGCCAGGAGGGATGGCAGGAAGGGCACCGGTGCCACCCGGCGACCGATCTCCTGGCACAGCACGGCGACTTCCACCATGCCGAGTCCCAGTCCCCCCTCGGACTCTGGACGCTCGACCGCCGTCCAACCCTGCTCCGCCATCGCTGACCACAGCACTTCGTCGTATCCCGAGGCGGCTACCCCGGCCCTCGGTCCCACCAGCGTCCCGGTGCCCACTCGGGAGCGGAGGCGCTCGACCCAACGCGGTTGGTCCAGCAGTGCCCCAGCGGCGGTGCGGAGCGCGAGCTGATCGTCTGAAAGGTCGAAGTCCACGGTCGCCGAGTCTACGGTCCAACGTGACACGGGCGTCATGGTCCGGTCTCGCCTGTGTCATGCTGGAATGCCGATGGACCTCAGTACCACCCCCGACCAGGAAGCGTTACGGGCTGAGCTGCGCATGTGGCTCGAAGCCAACCTCCCCTGGGAGTACGGGGTCGGCCTGCCTCCCCGGTTCGAGGATCTGGCCGACGCGGTGGACTTCGGCCGGCGCTGGCAGCACGACCTGGCGGCGGCCGGGTGGGTCGGAGTCACGTGGCCGGTCGACGTCGGAGGCCGAGGCTTCGGCCCGGTCGAGAACTTCGTGGTGACCGAGGAGCTGGCGAGGGCCCGGGCTCCCGAGCTCGTGGGCCGGATCGGGATCAATCTCGTGGGTCCCACCCTCCTGGCCCATGGCACCCTCGACCAGCGTCGGCGCTGGCTCCCGGCGATCCTCTCGGCCACAGAGATCTGGTGCCAGCTCTTCAGCGAGCCCGACGCCGGGAGCGACCTGGCCTCGCTCACCACCCGGGCCGAGCCGGGGGACGGCGGGTACCTCTTGAACGGACGCAAAGTTTGGACCTCCTATGCCCAGTTCGCCGACTGGGGACTCTGCCTGGCCCGGACCGAGCCCGACGCTCCCCGTCCCCAGCAGGGAATCTCGGCGCTGGCGGTGGACATGCACGCCGACGGTGTCGAAGTCCGACCCCTGGTCCAGCTGACCGGCGAAGCCGAGTTCAACGAGGTGTTCTTCGACGATGTCTTCGTTCCCGCCGATCATCTCGTGGGGGAACGAGGGCGTGGGTGGAACGTCGCCGGCTCCACGCTGGCCCATGAGCGAGGCGTGAACCCCCGCCAGCTCGTCATCCACACCCAGCTCGTCGACGAGCTCCTCCGGCTGGCCGAGCAGAACGGTGCATTCGACGACTGGCGGCACCGCCAGGCGTTGGCCGAGACCTACACCGAGGTGCGCCTGTTCCAGCTCCACAACTGGCGTTCGCTTTCCAAGATGGCCAAGGGAGAGGACCCTGGTCCCGAGGGAAGCGCGCTCAAGCTCTACTGGAGCGAGATGTCCCAGCGCCTCCACCGCCACGCCATGGAGATCCTCGGACCGGCGGCGCCGCTGTGGCAGGGGGCCGACGAGAACCCCGGCGACGGTGCGTGGCAACGGAGCTGGCTGTACTACCAGGCGGCTTCGATCTTCGCCGGGACCAACGAGATCCAGCGCACGTTGGTGGGTGAGCGTGTCCTCGGGCTCCCCCGCGGCTGATCGGTATAGACGGGCGAAAGGGTAGCCACCATGCAGAACGGTCAGGGCTCGGTGGTCCGCTACGACGTCGAAGGCGCCGTAGCAACGGTGACGATGAACCGTCCGGCGGTGGCCAACGCCCAAGACACCGCCCTGATCGATGGGATCGACTCGGCCTTCGATCGAGCCGACTCCGACGACGCGGTCCGGGTGGTCATCCTTACCGGAGCCGGACGGCACTTCTCCGCCGGCCATGACCTCAAGTCCCTGGTGGGTCAGGAGGAGGGCGACGAGTGGATCAAGCTGCGCGAGACCCCCGAGGGCAAGTTCCACCACGAGAAGGTGATGTACTTCGACCGTTGCCGACGCATCCGCGACTTTCGCAAGCCGACCATCGCCGCAGTCCGTGGCAGCTGCGTGGCCGCCGGGCTCATGCTGGCGTGCATGTGTGACTTGATCGTCGCCGCCGACGACGCTCAATTCTCCAACCCAGTCCTGAAGATGACCGGTGCGGGAGTCGAGCTGCTGGTGGAACCCTGGGAGCTGGGAGTCCGCAAGGCCAAGGAGTTCCTGCTCACCGGGGAGACCATCGATGCCCAGGAGGCTTGGCGGCTTGGCCTGGTGAACCGGGTCGTGCCTGCTGACGAGCTCGACGCCCGGGCCATGGAGCTGGCACAGCGCGTCGCCCTCGTCCCCCCGGTGACGGCGCAGGTGGTGAAGGACTCGATCAATCACACGGCGGACCTGATGGGACTGTCCGCGTCGTGGAAGTACCACTTCATGGCTCACCACTGGATGCACAACACGGCCACGGCCCTCCAGGCGCTCGACGCCCGCCGGCAGAAGGGGTCCATGAAGGAGGTTCTGGCCGATCGGGACCGCGGCGACGTGCCGCCGCCGGGGTGACCAGCGAAACCGGGCCCCTGGCCGGAATCCGGGTCATCGATGCGGGGACCCGGATATCGGCGCCGTTCTGTGCTGGCCTGCTGGGTGAGCTAGGGGCCGACGTCATCAAGGTGGAGCTCCCCGGGGGAGGGGACTTCATGCGCACCATGGGACCCTTCGTCTCCACCAATGCCGGCAGTGACCGCGGCGACAGTGCCGACGGCCGCAACGACCACCGGAGCGACGGCGGGGGCGACGCCGGGGGCGACAGCAGTCCCGGCTACTCCCTCTCGTGGGCAGTGGAGGGTCGCGGTCGCCGAAGCGTGACGTGCGACCTGCGGACGGCCGACGGCCAGGAACTGTTCCGCCGCCTGGTCGGCCACAGCGACGTGGTCTGTGAGAACTTCCGTCCTGGGACCATGGAGCGTTGGCACCTGGGGCCCGATGACCTGGACCCGTCGGTGGTGTACGTCCGGATCAGCGTCTTCGGCCAGACCGGGCCGTACTCTCCCCGACCCGGTCTCGATCGCCTGGGGATCAGCTACGGCGGACTTCTCCACCTGACCGGAGAACCGGACCGACCTCCGGTCCGACCCGGGGTAACGGTGTCTGACTACCTGACCGGGGTGTTCGCCGCGCTGGCCGCCGTCTCGGGACTCTACGGGAGAGACCACGGCCGGGACCCGGCCAGCAGGCGCTCGGGGGCGGTCATCGACGCGCCGCTCTACGGGTCGGTGCTCAGGATCCTCGAGTGGACGCTCGCCGCCTACGATCGTCTCGGGGTCATCCGCCAACGCGAGGGGAACCGGCTCAGTCACTCTGCCCCCCTGGACAACTACCCCACCGCCGACCACTCGTTCGTCTGCATCGTCGCCGGCTCCGACGCCAATTTCGCTCGTCTCTGCCGGGCCATGGATCGCCCTGACCTGGCCGAGGACCCCCGATACGCCACGTTGGCCCAGCGGGCCGAGCGCGGTGACGAGATCAACGAAGTGGTAGCCCGATGGACGGCCCAGCTCCCCGCGGCCGAGATCGAGCGCCGGTGCGTCCAGCACGACGTCCCGGTGGGTACCGCGTACAGTGCGGCCGATATCTTCTCCGACCCTCACATGGCCGAGCGCGGTGATCTCGTGACCGTAGAGGACCCCGTCGTCGGGCCCGTCCGCCAGCAGGCCCCGTTTCCGCGTTTCACAGGGCGCCCCCCGACGGCACCCTCGGGTGCACCACTCCTCGGCCAGCACAATGCGGAGGTCTGGTGCACACTCGTCGGCCTCTCGCCCGACGAGCTGGAAGCGATGGAGGACCGGGGCGTCGTATGACCAACGCGAACCAGCCACCGACGCCCGGCCGCACGGGAACGCTGACCGTGCTGGCGGCCATGGAAGCAGAGATCCGACCCCTGGTCCGATCGCTCGCGCTGACGCCCGCCCGGGTCGGCGGAAGGCGGGCCTGGACCGGAACGGTCCAGGGGGCTCCGGTCCTCGTGGCCACCATCGGAGTCGGTTCGGCGAACGCAGCCGGGTCGACGGCGAGGATCCTCGACGCCATCGAGGTGAGCAGGGTCCTGGTCGCCGGTGTGTCCGGTGCAGTCGATCCGGCACTGTCGATCGCCGATGTCGTGGTGCCCGGTGCGGTGATCGACCGCATGTCGGGGCGCAGCTACCGACCTACGGCGCCACCTGACACCCAACCTTCGGGCACCCTCCTCACCTGTACCGGGCTCGTCACCGGAGCCGAGGAAGCCACCAACCTCCATGCCGGTGGGATCTCCCTGGTGGACATGGAGACCGCGGCGGTGGCCGCGGTGTGCGAACGCAACGACTGCCGCTGGTCGGTCTATCGGGCGATCAGTGATCGCCTCGCCGACGAATTGCTCGACGCTTCTATGATCGAGCTGTTGCGACCCGATGGCACCATCGACCGTGCCGGCGCCCTACGTCTCGTCGCCCGGCGTCCCTCACACATGCGGCGTCTCGTTCGCCTGGGGATCGATACCCGCGCCGCGATAGCTGCTCTGACCCGGAGAGTGCGAGACGACGTGCACCGTTCCGTCAGCGGGTGAGGATGCTCACTCCGGCGTTGGCCCCCCGGCCCACGGTGTGGGCCAGCGCCACCCGGGCGCCGGGGTGCTGACGATCACCAGCCTGGCCTCGGAGCTGACGGACCAGCTCGACGACCTGACCCAGGGCCGACGCCCCCAGCGGCTCGCCCTTGGAAAGCAGGCCGCCGCTCAGGTTCACCGGCAACCTCCCACCTCTGGCGGTGTCGCCCCGTCGGAGGAGATCAGCCGATCCCCCGACGGGGCACAGGCCCAGCTCCTCGTAGGAGATGAGCTCGCGGGCGGCATCGGTGTCCTGGCACTCGACCAAGTCGAGGTCGTCGGGTCCGACCCCCGCTGACTCGTAGGCCGCGGTGGCGGCCAGCGTCGACGCCGGGGGCACCGAATCGTCGGCCGTACCTGACATCGGCGTGGACTCGCTCAGCACAGGTCCGGCGAGGTGGGAGCGGAGCTCGGCCGCGGCCAGGCGGACTCGCCCGGCGGCGCGACCGGGAGCCGGCCCACCGGCGGTGAGCAGCACTGCGGCCGCGCCTTCGTTCGGGGTGCAGAGCATCCACAGGTGCAGGGGCTCGCACACCACTCGTGACGTCAGCACCGACGACGCGTCGACCTCGGTTTGGAACATGGCATCGGGGTTGTGCACCCCGTGCCGGCGGTTCTTCACGACCACCGACGCCAAGTCGTCCTTGGTCACCCCCGACGTCGTCATGAGCCGCTGGGCCCGGAGAGCGAAGTAGGCCGGAGTGGCGGCCAGACCGGCTTCCTCCTGCCAGGGCTCGAAGAACGACGACCGGATCATCCCCTTCGGCATCTTCTCGATGCCGAACACCAACACCGTGTCGTACTGCCCCGCCCGTATGGCCGACGAGGCCAGCATCAGGGCGGCGGCGCCACTGGCGCACCCGGCCTCCACGTCGACGATCGGCATGCCGGTCATGCCCAGCTTTCCCAGCACCCGGTGGCCCGAGGCGACACCACCGTAGGCAGTGCCGCAGTACGCGGCCTGGAACCCTCCCCGACCGATACCCGCCTCGGCCAGAGCGGCAGACACGGCCACGACCCCCATGTCCGAGACGCTGGTCCCGGGGAACCTGCCGAACGGGTGCAGGCCGACGCCGGCCACTTCGACCGTGGTCACGCCGGCACCGTCGGGGCAAAGGCGTAGGTGGTGACGACCTGTCCGTCGTCGCCGGTGTGCAACGTGACCACAACCGTCTCCATGGGCTGATGAGCTCGCAGCCGATCCGGGTCGGGCTCGGTGAGACGTCCGACCACCCGCGGCCCGGCGTCCAGCTCCACGACCCCGAACCCGAACGGCACGGCACCTCGGTAGCCAGGCGGGGCGGTCGTCACCGCCGTCCACGCCCACAGTCGCCCAGTTGCCGGGAGGTTCACCGGACGGCTGTCGACTTCACCGCAGTAACCGCACCGTTCCACGCGGGGGAAGGACAGCAGCCCGCACGAGTCGCACGCGCTTCCCAACAAGTGGGCAGGGGGTCCGGCGTCGAAGAGGCCGTCGTGGACCGGTACGACCGCGGCCCCCTCCGCGCCACTGGCGACCGCAGCACGGCTCACGACCCCGTCCACAGCCCGAATGTAGTGCACGACGCCTTCTTCACTCCGGTGGCGTCCGGACGGAGCACCGCACCGGCGGTGCGCACAGCCGGGTCGTGCCCCCTCCGGCCCCCCTTGACTCACGGCCCGGCGGTGCGCCCGCCACTCCGTCGTCCGATGAGACCGCGGCGACGGGTTCTGTGGTGTCGTTTCTACTCCCAACTATATGCAAAGGCAATACAATTACTTTGGGAAAACTTTCACAATCAGGGAGAACACCTGACCCTCCGTGGGGGTCATCAGTCCTCCGGGGCCCCGGGACCATCCGGCTCCGGGTCGACGAGCTGCTGGAGAGCCTTGCGGTCCACCTTGTCCATAGCCGTGAGCGGGAGCCTCTCCACCACCTGCAGCCGATCGGGGAGCTTGTACCGGGCCAGGCGGCTCTCGGCGAAGCTCCGGAGGCTCTCCAGGGTCGGCACCGGAGCGCCGGGACGGGGAACGACGACGGCCACCCCCACCTCCCCCATCACCGGGTCGGAGCGCCCGACGACGGCGACCGTCGCCACTCCGGGGTGATCGGCCAGCACGGCCTCGACCTCGATCGGATGGACGTTGTTCCCACCCCGGACAAAGCGTTCGGCGGCCCTCCCGGCCAGGCGCAGCCGACCCCGATGGTCGACCCATCCCAAGTCGCCGGTACGGACACCGCCTCGTGCTGCGAAGGCAGCAGCGGTGGCCTCCGGATCCCGCCAATAGCCGTCCATCACCGCCGGAGAGCTGAGGACGACTTCACCGATCTCGCCGGAGGGAAGGTCGGCCCCTGTCGGGTCGACGATCCTCAAGGACACGCCGGGCTGTGGCCGCCCGACACTCACCTCCGCGTCCTCGTCGGGATCCTCCAGCGACGTGCCGGTGCCGATCCCGGCTTCGGTGCAGGAGAACCGGACAGCCAGAGGGACGTTGAAGCGTCGTCGGGCTTCGCGCACCAGCGACGGCGTCGCCGGCCCACCGCCGATGACGATGGCCCGAAGGCGCGAGAGGTCGTAGCGATCGAAGCCCGGATCTCGCAGCATCAGGGCGAGCTGGGTCGGCACGCCGCCCACGACGGGGGTTCCGAGCTCGGCGATCCGCCGGAGCGCGTCCGGTGCCCGCCAGGCCGTCGTGAGGTGCTGGGTCGAGCCCCGGCGGAGGTTGCCGGGGAACTTGGTCATGGGTCCCAGGTGGGCCAGGGCCGATCCAGCCAGCGCCGGGCCACCACCGCCCCACTGGGTCCCCACGTCGGTTCGGGTGATGAACTCCAGCTGCCGACCGGCGAACACCGCCCCCTTGGGCGTCCCGGTCGTTCCGGACGTGAACACCACGGCCACCGGCCGATCGGGATCGGGGGCCAGGGGTGGTGGGGCAGCGCCAACCACCCGGAGCTCCCGAAGCACGGTGGCCGCTGATGTCCCCAGTTCGACGACCGCGGTCGGCATCCCGTCGGCCACCGCGGCCATCGTCGACGCGGTCACGACCAAAGCTGGCTCGGCCAGCTCGAGGACCGCCCGCTGCTCGACGGGCGCCAGCCTCGGGTTCACTGCCGCCGTGAGCGCCCCGAGCTTGGCGACGGCGGCGTAGGTGACGAAGTGCTCGGGGACCGGAGGCAGGACGACAGCCACGACGTCGCCTTCACGGACACCACTCTCGAACAGACCGGAAGCCACCTCGTCGGCGAGCCGGTCCAGATCGTCGAAACCGAGCGCCCACCCCTCCTCGGCCACGATCGCCGGCCGGCTGCCGAAGCGGCAGGCGGCCTCGCTGACCGTCTCGGCCAACACTGCGACTCCCCCTACCCGCTCAGGCCCACGATGACCGACTTGGTCTCGGTGAACGCCTCGATCGATCCCCATCCCCCCTCGCGTCCGAGCCCCGAGGTCTTGTACCCGCCGAAGGGAGCGTTGGGCATGAGGGTGTACTCGTTGATACCCACCGTTCCGGCCCGCACGGCCCGGGCCACCCGGAACGCCCGGGCGATGTTCGTGGTGTACACGCCGGCACCCAATCCGTACTGGGTGTCGTTGGCGATGCGGATGGCCTCGTCCTCGTCCTCGAAGGGCATGGCGACCAGCACCGGTCCGAAGACCTCGTCGCGAGCTACTGACATGGAGTTGTCGACGTCAGCGAAGAGAGTCGGATTGACGAAATTCCCCTGGGCCAGCTCACCACCGGGGCGGTCGCCCCCAGCCACCAGCCGGGCGCCTTCGGAGGGGGCTCTCTCGATGAAACCCATCACCCGCTCCAGCTGACGGCGGTTGATGATCGCCCCCGACGTCGTGGCCGGGTCGAACGGGTCCCCGAAGGTGACCATCCCAGTGAGGCCGGCCGCAGCTTCGAGGAAGGCGTCGTAGACCGAGCGCTGGACCAGCGATCTGGTCTGGCACACGCAACCCTGCCCCGAGACGCCCATCGACACCATCCCCATCGCCACCATCGCCGCCCCTTCCACGCTGGCGGCATCGTCGAACACGATGCTCGGGCTCTTCCCGCCCAGCTCGAGGGTCACCCGCTTGATGCCGTCACCGCTGGCCGCCAGGATCCGGCTCCCCACGGCACGGCTTCCCGTAAAGGTCACCTTGTCCACCCCGGGATGGGTGATGAGCGCCTCGCCGGTGGGATCGCCCGGACCGGGAACGAGATTGAACACCCCGGTGGGCAGGTCCGCCTCTTCGATGAGCTCGGTCAGCCGCAGCGAGGTGAGGGCCGCGTACTCCGACGGTTTGACGACCACCGTGCAACCGGTGGCCAGCGCCGGAGCCACCTTCTGGGCGAAGAGCATCATCGGCGCGTTCCAGGGGATCACCGCGGCCACCACTCCCAGCGGCTCCCGGAACGTCATCACCTGGACGTCGGCACCGGTGGGGGACGGCTCGTAGGTCGGGAACGTCTCGCCGCAGATCTTGTCGATCCAGCCGGCGTGGTGGTCGAAGATCGCTGCCGCCATGGCGCTGGAGACCACGGCCATCGAGCTGAAGGCCACCGGCATACCGTTCTCAAGGGTCTGGAGGCGGTTCAGCTCCTCTCCGTGATCGGAGATGAGCCCGACCAGTCGCTGCAGGATGGCCTTGCGATCCTTGGCATGCATCCGGGGCCAAGGCCCTTCGTCAAACGCTCTTCGGGCGGCGCGCACGGCGCGGTCCACGTCGGCCGCCGACCCTACGGCGAAAGTGGTCACCACCTCGTTGGTGGCCGGGTTCACCTGCTCCCAGGTCCCCCCGTCCGACGAGTCACACCACGAACCGTCCACGTACAGACGGCCGGGCTTGACCCCGAGCTGGTCACGCTCGGTCAGAACGGTCATTGCCATCTCATCTCTCCTTTGCTCTGGTCCGTGCCCGGCGGCGATCGGTCCGGATGTCGGTCCGGGTGTCGCCCTTGGTGCCGACTGGTGTGTGGGTACCTGGTCACGATCGGGGAAGGCCCAGCACCCGCTCGGCCACGATGTTCCTCTGGATCTCCGACGTCCCCCCGGCGATCGTCCCGGCGAAGGACCTCAGGTACTGCACGGCCCACGGTCCGTCGGCGAAGGGCGCGGTGAAGGCCACGTCCACATTCGAGGGGCCGAAGTGCTCCAGGTCGAAGGCCGTCCTCCGATTCGGCCCCGGACCATCGAGGTCCAGCCCCCCGGCCCCCAGGGCCTCGAAACCCAGCTCAGTGGCCCGTCGCTCGGCCTCGCTGGAGAAGAGCTTGAGGATCACGTGCTCGGACGGCGTCTCGCCCCGGGTGGCCTTGGCGAACCCTAGGTAGCCGAGGCATCTCATGGCCCGGGCGTCCATGGCCAGCTCGGCCACGGCGTCGGCGAAGCGTGGGTCCGCACCGATCGGACGGCCGTCCCCCCGGTCGCGCCCGGCCAGTCGGAGCAGCCCTTCGACCGCCCGATCGAACGTGGCCACGTTCATGATCCACAGCATGGCTCGCTCGTGGCGCAACGAGCCCTGGGCCAGCGCCCACCCCCCGTTGAGATCCCCCACCAGGTTCTCCGCCGGCACCTCGACATCGGTGAAGAAGACCTCGTTGAAGTCGACGTGGTCGGGATCGGTCAGCTCCGGGAGGGGCCGGCACTCGATACCCGGCGAGCCCATGTCGATGACGAGGACGCTTATCCCCCGATGTTTGGGAGCATCGGCATCGGTGCGGACGTAGCAGAGACAGAGGTCGGCTTCGTGCGCCCCCGACGTCCAGACCTTCTGACCGTTGACCACGAATCGGTCACCATGGAGCACTGCTCTGGTCGACAGTGAAGCCAGGTCGCTCCCCGCACCGGGCTCGCTCATCCCGACGCACCAGGTCAGCTCACCCCTGAGCGTCGGGAGAGCGAAGCGTTGCCGCTGGTCCTCGGTGCCGTAGTCGACGATCGACGCCGCGCATATGGACAGGCCTTGAGGATTGAGGGCCCGCGGGACCTGCCTCTCGGCGACGACCTCGAAGTAGGACATCTGCTGTTCGGGAGTGGCGTCGCACCCCCCGAGCTCGGGGGGCCAACCCGGTACCAGCCAGCCGTGGTCGAACAAGTCCCGCTGCCAGGTCCGGGCCCACGCGGGAAGGTGGGCCGACGACCGCCGGGGCTCGGTCATCACGGACGGGGAGGGCATGTGGTCGTCGAGCCACTCCTCGAACTGGCGGCGGAACGCCTCCACGTGCTCGTCAGCGGCCAGGCGCATCGTGCAACTATGACACGTTCGTCAGTTTGAGCGCCCACCGTCCCCGGCGTCGCGGCCGTCCTCTGCGTCCGGGTCGGGGGGACCTTCCGGGACGTCCGGGCCTGGGGAGCCGTGATCGTCGGCTTCGACCAGGGCCGTTGCCCGCTTGAACCCGCGTCGCGCCGCCGGGAGAGCCTCGACCGCCAGCAGTATCCCGAACGCTGGCTCGGTGAGGAGGATGGATCCGGCGATCTCGTCCCACGTGGCCCCGACTTCGGCCGCCAACATGGCATGGCGCTCCACCCCGCCGGCCTGGCGAAGGATGACCGTGCACACCATGCGGATCAGCTCGTGGGTCTTGCGGTCGGGGGCCCGCAACGAGTCGATGGCCGACATCCACGCGTTCTGCGCTTGCTGGACACCCGGTGCCCACTCGTGGAGGTACCGCACGGAGGGGAATGGCCAGACCTCCTCGCCGGTGTGATCAGCTCGCTAGCTGCGGCCGGGTTCGCCGGTCACGTCATCGCCATCGTCCCCGCGACGGCGGGAGCGTCGTCCGGGCGTCACGCCCCGTACCCTACTGCCTCTCAGGAACCGGGTTCGGGGTCCCGCGGCTGGCCCAGGATGCGCTCGGCCAGGACGTTGCGCTGGACTTCGCTCGTGCCACCGGCGATCGTGAGGCAGCGGGTCACGAGGAAGCCCCGGGCCCAGTGTTCCACCCGCCCTTCGGGCACCGCTCCGTCGGGGCCCTGGAGCGAGAGCCCCATCTCCTGGATCCGCTGCTCGTGCTCCGCCCCGAGCAGCTTGCGAACGCTCGAACCGGCGCCCGGCTCGACTCCCGACAGCGAGCGGAGCGTGGTCCGGTGCCCGAGGAGCTGGATGGACTGGGCTTCGGCGAGCAGGCCGCCCACCTCGACCTCGGCACCTGGGGGGGCGTCCTCGCCGAGCTCGCCGTACCGGCGGAGCACCGACTCCACCCCGACGCCGAAAGTGGATCCCGACGACAACGAGACACGTTCGTTGGTCAACGTGGTCCGGCCGATGGCCCAGCCGGCGCCTGGATCGCCGATGACACAGTCGTCAGGAACGAAGACGTCGGTGAGGAAGACCTCGTTGAACATGGCGTCGCCGGTCAGCTCCCGAAGCGGTCGCACTTCGACACCTTCGCTCTTCATGTCCACCATGAAGTAGGTGATGCCTTCGTGCTTCGGCACCGACGTATCCGACCGGGCGAGGCAGATACCCCAATCGGCCACGTGGGCAAGGGAAGTCCAGACCTTCTGACCCGTCAACCTCCACCCCCCCTCGACCCGTTCAGCCCGGGTGGTGAGGCTGGCCAGGTCCGAGCCGGCCCCGGGCTCGCTGAACAGCTGGCACCAGGTGATCTCGCCCATCATCGTGGGACGGACCCAGCGCTCCTGCTGCGCGGCCGTGCCGTGGGCGATGAGCGTCGGGAGGGCCCATGCTCCGACCCCCAGCCCGGGCCGGTGGATCCCGGCCGCGGCCAGCTCCTCGTCGATCACGAGCTGTTCGAGCGGAGATGCGTCTCGACCCCACGGCGCCGGCCAATGCGGCGAGAAGAGCCCGGTGTCGATCAGGTACTTCACCTGCTCGCTTCCCTGGAGCCGCCCGGCTTCGGCGACCAGCACCCTGATCTCCTCCCGGGGGCCGTCGGCACCGGCCGATAGGTCGGCACCGAGCGGGCGTCGGACGCCGGCCACAGCGCGGGTCGTCACCCGGGCCCGCCAGGACGCCGGGGCTCCGAGGAGCTGGCGGGTGGCCATGGCCCGGCGCAGGTACATGTGTGCGTCGTGCTCCCAGGTGAAGCCGATCCCCCCCAGCACCTGCACGCATCCCTTCGCGCACGCGGCGAAACCGTCAGCGACGATGGAAGCGGCCACCGCTGCCGCCAGATCCCGCGGACCCTGATCCTCCACTCCCTCCTCCCCCGAGGGGAGCTCGGCCCCCCAGGCCAAGGCCGCGTCCCAGGCCACGGCGTCCGCCTGTTCCACCATGACCAACATGTCCGCCAGCCGGTGCTTCACCCCCTGGAACTGGCCGATGGGTCGTCCGAACTGCACCCGCTGGGTGGCGTACTGCGACGCCGTGTCCAGGCACCACCGGGAGGCGCCGGCCGACTCGGCGGCGGCGAGCACCACGGTCAACGCCCGGACGGTGTCGTGACTTAGCCCCCCGAGGATCCGGGCCGGAGGGATGATTGCCGACCCTACGTCCACTCGAGCCAGCGTGCGGGTGGGATCGAGGGTTGCCAAGGGGGTTACCTCGACCCCGGGGTCCCTGGCGTCGAGCAGGCACCACCCCCCGGCGTCGAGCGGCGCCAGGACCCAGTGCGCTGTGACGCCACCGAGCACCGGGCGCAACTGGCCGGAGACCACGATCCCGCTCGTCTCCCCGCCCACTGCGGCGTCCTGCGGGGCGGGCCGGGAAGAGAGCCGTGAGGTGCCCATCTGGACGCCGGCCGGAGTCGTGCCGTCGACGAGGCCGGCCAAGAGCTCTGCCGACGCGGCCCGGTCACCGGCCACCACCACCGCCGACGACGCCAGCAGCGTGGGGAGCAGAGGACCGGGCATGAGCGCCCGACCGAGCTCCTCCAAGACGACCGCCAGCTCGAGCAGTCCGAATCCCTGCCCCCCGAGGTCCTCTGGGACGTGAAGTCCGAGCCATCCCTGGGCTGCGAGCTCTTCCCAATTCGGGGGAGGACCGGGGATCTCCTTCTCTAAGAAGGCACGCGGCACCGACGGCGGGCAGTAGGTCTCGGCCCACCTCCGTACGGCGCGTCGGAGGTCTTCGTGCTCGGCGCTCACTCCGATGGGCATCGTCAGGGTGCTCCCGTGTCGAGCCGGCGACCGTCACGCCACAGCGAGATGGCCCCGACGGGACAGCCACCGGCCACCACGACCAGCCGCTCCTCGTCGGTAACCTCGGGATCGAGCACGTAGGACCGGCCGTCATCGTCGAGGTCGAAGCTCCCTGGAGCCCAGAACAGGCAGTTTCCCGATCCCATGCACACCTCCGTGTCGACTCGAATCTCGATCCCGTGCGCCACCACGCGCCCTCCTCTGTTCCCACCGCCCGCCGGGTGCACATGCTCGTCCAACGTCATCCTCCCCGAAGCACCAGGGCACTGGTCGGCACGCCCTCCCCCGACGTCACCAGGCACGTCTGGGCGCCGCTCACCTGGCAGGTGGACGTCCCCCGTATCTGGCGCACACCTTCGGTGATGAGGTTGTAGCCGTGGACATACGCCTCTGACAAGCCCCCACCTGAGGTGTTCACCGGCAACTGGCCCCCGTCCCAGCGCAAGTTGCCGTCGGAGACGAAGTCGGGCGCCTCCCCGCGGCCGCAGAAGCCGTACCCTTCCAGGGACAGCAGGACCAACGGCGTGAAGGCGTCGTAGATCTGGGCCACGTCGATGTCCTGGGGGCCGATCTGCGAGCCGGCCCAGAGCCTGGCGGCGCAGGCCCAGGCCGGCCCGGTCAGCGGATCGTCGCAGAAGTAGTTGACCATCGACTCGTGCTGGCGGGGCAGCCCCTGGGCGAAAGCGTGGATGTACGCGGGGGGGTGGCGGGCGTCGACGGCCCGATCAGCTCCGACCACGACGACCGCCAGCGCCCCGTCGGTCTCGAGGCAGTTGTCGAACAAGCACAGGGGCTCGGAGATCCACCTGGCGGCCAGGTAGTCCTCCATGGACATGGGCCTGTCCGCCATGAGGGCAGCCGGGTTCCTCTGGGCATGGCTGCGGACCGCGGTCGCCACCTCCCCGAGATGACGGCGGGTGGCCCCGTACTCGTGCATGTAGCGGCGAGTCAGCATGGCTACCTCGTCCACCGGGCGGAGCAGCCCGAACGGCCGCGTCCACTGCCCAGGAATCGGGAGCCGGGCCGGAGCGGCGGCCCAGGGACGGTTGCCCCGGGCACCGCGCTTGCGGGAGCGCCACGCCACCACGACGCCGGCCTGCCCGCTGGCCACGGCCATGGCCGCGTGTCCCACGGTGGCGCACCCGGCGCCGCCGCCGTAGCCGACCTGGGAGAAGAACGTGATGTCTCCGGCGCCGATGGTCTTCGCCAGCGCCACCTCGTCGGTGGTCTCCGAAGTGAACGAGCACAGTCCGTCCACCTCACCGGGATCGATGCCGGCATCGTCGAGCGCGGCCACCACGGCCACGGCCGCCAGCTCGGCTTCGGACTCTTCGAGCTGCTTACCGAACGCAGTCTGACCGATCCCGACGATGGCCGCCGCGTCGCTCACCGGGTTCTCTGGACGGGGACCGGCCACGAAGTGACGGTAGCGCCTGGCGACGGCCTCAGCCGACCTGGAACGAGACCGGCAACGCCACCGGGGACCGGAACGCCAGCCCCCGGATGTGGAGGTCCTGACCGGGCTCGGGGTCCAAGCGGAGGTCGGGCAGGCGATCGAGCAACGTGTCGACCGCCACCCGGGTCTCCATACGGGCCAGGTGCATTCCCAGGCACACGTGGACGCCGAAACCGAACCCCACGTGCTGGCGCACGGCCCGGAACATGTCGAACTCGTCGGGGTTCTCGTACTTCCGGGCGTCGTGGTTGGCGGCACCGAGGAGCAGCGCCACGTCAGCGCCCTCGGGGATCGTCACGCCGGCGAGCTCGGTGTCGCGGGTGGCGCGGCGGAGGATGACCGTCACCGGTGGCTCCCATCGAATGGCCTCTTCGAAGGCCTGGGGGATGAGCGAGCGGTCGGCGCGAACCGCATCGAGCTGGGTGGGGTGGGTGAGCAACCCGTACAGCAAGCTGCCCGATGCCCGGTAGGTGGTCTCCACCCCGGCCGGTAGGAGGAGGCGAAGGAATGAGTAGATCTCCTCGTCGGTCAGGCGTTGCCCGTCCACCTCGACGTTCACCAGCTCGGTGATGAGATCGTCGTCCGGCTCCGCCCGTCGCTCGGCCAGCACTCCGGCGAAGTAGTCCCGCAACGCCTCGGACGCGGCCACCCCCCGGTCCCAGTTGGTGGCCACGCTGGTGATCTCGACGGCCCAGCGCTGGAACTTCGGGTAGTCCCGTCTGGGCAGTCCGAGGATCCGAGCGATCACCTGCACCGGGAAGTTGAACGTCACCTCCTTCACCAGATCAGCGTGCCCACGGTCGGCGAAACCGTCGATGAGCTCGTTCACCACCGTGCGGACCAGACCTTCCTCCCACCGCTCGAGCATCTTGGACCGGAACGCCGGTGACACCAGCGCCCTCTGCACCCGGTGCTCGGGCTCGTCCATCTGCAGGATGGTCCGACCCATCACCATGCCGATGACCCCTTCGTAGATCTGCGACGAGAAGGTCTCGTTGTCCCGCAGGACCTGGACGCACTCGTCGAAGCCCATGACCGTTACCGGCTCGATGGGCCCGAAGGACTCACTTGCTCCGGCGCCGAGATCGATCTGACCCACGTGCACCGGGCTGGCGGCCAGGAGCTCGGCCATGATCGGGAACGGATCGCGCACGTCGCCCGCCACGGTGTCCTGGAGCTCGTAGGGGTCGAAGGGGATCACCACGTCGCTCGCGCCGGCGTCGTCCGTCGTCGTCCCTCTTACTTCGGTGGTGGTCACGATGCCCTCCCTGTCTCCGGATGCACGCCGCAACCGGCTGACGCCAGCCTATAGCAAACGTTCGTTTGGCAGTCGGCGCAAGCCACGGCGGTGCCGGCCACGGCGGTGCCGGTTCGACGGGGGCCCCTCGGCGACGGACAATGGTCGGGTGACCCAGACCTCTCCCCCCCAGTCCGGCCACCTCACGGCCACCGGCACCACCCAGCGTCAGCGCATCTTGGACATAGCCCTGGCTCTCATGGCCCAGCGCGGTGTCGACGGCACGAGCATGAGGGACCTGGCGTCGGCGGCCGGCCTGAACGTGGCCTCCCTCTACCACTACTTCCCCTCGAAGCGGGAGCTGCTCGTAGCCGTCCTCGAAGAGCGGGGCTTCATCTCGGACCTGACGTCCCCCAGCTCGGCCTCGCTCACCCGTGACCCAGCCGGCGCGCTGGCCGACCTCCTCGATGACGTGCTCCGCTCGATGCTCGAGGTGGAGGACTTCATCCGGCTCATGATGGGTGAGGTCATGCGGGGGGACGAGACGGCCTTCGCCGTCGGAAATGAGCTGTTCGCCGCCACCCAGGCGTCGCTCGAGCGGTGGCTTGAGGACTCCGAGCCCGAGATGTGCCAGGGGCCGGGACCCGGGGCCGTGGCCCGGATGCTGCGGGCCATGCTGGTGGGTCTGTTCTTCGAGCACGTGGCCGGCGTGCTCGACGACGGTGACGACCCGGCCAAGGCGTTCCGACTCCGGGCCGAGGAGGTGGCGGCCGTGCTGCGGTCCCGCAGTGGCTCTGGAGGAGACTGAGGGACGAGACGGGGGGCCGAGACTGGGGGACCGGGACCGGGGACCGGGCGGAGAGCCCGGTGGCAAGGAGAGGCCGGCGACTCAGGAACCTGGGCCGGCGCGCAGCAGGCGCTTCAACACCTTGCCATTGGGATCGCGGGGCAGCTCGTCGACGATCGCCCACTCCCTGGGGACCTTGTAGTCGGCCAGGTGGCGCCGCACGTGATCGGCCAGGTCGTCGACCGACACCGGTGAGCGCACCTCCACCATCGCCTTGAGCTGCTCGCCGTCACGCTCGTGGGGCACACCGAACACGGCGCAGTCGACCACCGCGGGGTGAAGGTAGAGCACCTCTTCGATCTCGCGCGGGGCGATGTTCACCCCGCCCCACAACACCATGTCCGAGACCCGGTCGGTGATCGTGAGGTACCCGTCGGCGTCGAGATGGCCGATGTCCCCGACACTGAAGGCGTCTTCCCGCCACGCCGCCTCGGTGGCGTCCGGGTCATTGCGGTAGGTGAATCGCTGGGAGCCCGGAGGACGTATCCAGATGACCCCGTCGACCCCTGCGGGAACCGGCGTGCCGTCGTCGGCCAGGACGCGGATCTCCACCCCGGGCCACGGGCGACCGACACTTCCGGGACGCTCGCGCCACTCCTGCAGCGAGATCCGGGTGGCGCCGCCCTCGCTGGCCCCGTAGAGCTCGTGGATCTCGGTGAGGGGGAA
>JAJYWF010000042.1 GCA_021791635.1 Actinomycetes bacterium | reverse complement strand
AAGATCGGGGTGAGCAGTACCGTCACCGTGCCGATGATGAACAGGTCGTAGGCGTCGGTGAAGAAGCCCATTCCGGCAGTGAACACCGTCAACCAGTGCTTCCGGCCCACGTCGGCCTCGTCCAGAGGGCGGTACAGGTCGGTGATGGTGGCCATCGATGTGCTCACTCCTCGTCTCCTCCTCGCCCCGGCCTCGTTCCCGGCCGCGGCCCCGTATACGGGTCTCATCCACACGATGACCGACGTGGGTTACCCAGAGGCAATGCCAAGGTTGCACGAGGGGAAATTGGCGGTGAATTCGAGGTGAACCGTCGCATCCCCCGACCCGGGGGCGACCCACCGGCTGGTCCGTCCGGACCAGGGCGGCGTCAGCTGACGGCGGTGTCAGCCCAGGGTGGCGATCCCGCCGTCCACGGGGATCACGGCTCCGGTCAGGTACGAACCGGCCCGGGAGGCCAGGAACACGGCGGTACCGGCCATGTCGTCGGGGCGCCCGATCCGCTTCAGAGGAGCCGAGGCGGCAATCTGCTCCCCGAAGGACTCCAAGGTGGCCGCCATCATCTTCGACTCGAACGGTCCCGGGGCGATGGCGTTCACCGTGATGGCGGGGGCCAGCCGGCGAGCCAGGTGCCGGGTGAGCTGGTGGACCGCGGCCTTCGACGCCGAGTAGGAGTACGTCTCCAGGAAAGGGACGTGAATGCCGTCGATCGAGCCGATGTTGATGACGCGCGCCGGATCCTCTTGCGTGCCGGCTTCCCCGAGGAGCGGAAGGAGGAACTTCGTCAGGTGGAAGACGCCCTTCACGTTGAGGGCCAGCACCCGCTCCCAGGCCGCTTCGTCGAACTCCTCGATGGGGGCTCCCCAGGTGGCGCCGGCGTTGTTCACCAAGATGTCCAGACGCGGCTCTCGTGCCGCCACGGCATCGGCCAGCGCCCGGCAGCCGCCTTCGGTCGACAGGTTCGCTTCGAGGGCGGTGCACCGGCCCACCTCCGACAGCTCGGCGGCGACGGCCTCACAGTCCGCGATCTTGCGCGAGGCCACGTACACGGCGGCCCCGGCCTGGACGAAACCGGTGGCGATCATCCGTCCGATCCCGCGCGACCCTCCGGTCACCAGGGCGGTCTTGCCTTGCAGGGAGAAGAGTTCGTCGTGGGCCATGGCCCTCATTGTGGCCCGCGCCGGCCCTGGGGGCGGGGATCGCGCCGGCCCCGGGAACGGGGACCGCCCCGAGATCCGTCCCCGTCCACGGCGGTACGCCCGCCGAGGGCGGCCCTGACCAGCGCCCGCAGGGAGTAGGAGAACATCTCGTCTTCGTCCACCGGGCGGGTGAGGTGGGCCAGCAGGTCCGGTCCCCCCGGGAGCTCCTCGGTCGCCCACAGCTCGGCGAGCCCTTCCTGCTGGGCCGGCTGGCGCTCCACTTGGCGGTCCAAGAGGACCGACCCCACCACCAGCTTGATGATGGCCTGGGTGCCGAGAGCCACGGCCGGCCCGTCCAGACCGGCGTCGACCAGCTCGACCACCAACGCCCGCCGGGCCGGTTGGAACAGCGCGGCGATCCGTCCCTGGCGGTGGACCACGGTGACCAGGTCGGCTTCTTCCAAGAGCGACCGCCGCAACGACCTGGCCAATGACATGAGCCGCTCCTCGTGGCTCCGACCCCGGGCGACGACGGTCACGGCGCTGAACTGCTCGATGATCCGGTCCACCAGGCCGTCGACGAGCGCCTGCTTGTCCCCGACGTGCCAGTAGACGGCGGTGACCGCCACCCCGAGCTTGGTCGCCAGACCCCGTACGGTCAGGCGGGACAGCCCCTGGGTGGTGAGGATGTCCATAGCGGCGTCGATGACCTGGGACCGGGAGAGACCCACGTCCCGGGTCCGACGACGGTCCTCCGGTCCGGTCCGCCGCGGGACCCCGGGTGACCCACCTCCCCCTTGACGGCTCGATACGGTCATGTAACGATGCTACAGAACGAGGGGGAGGAGCGTCGGACATGGACCCAGCCGGAGAGGAGCGCTACACCGTCATCTCGGCCGACTGCCATGCCGGCGCCGACCTGCACCAGTACCGCGACTACTTGGAGCACCGCCATCTCGAGCTGTTCGACGAGTGGGCCCGTACCTACGCCGTGCCCTACGCCGACCTCCTCGGCGAGGACGGGAGCCGCAACTGGGACTCGGAGCGCCGCCTGGAAGAGATGGAGAGCGACGGGATCGCCGCCGAGGTGATCTTCCCCAACACGATCCCCCCTTTCTATCCCGAGCCCTCGTTGAAGGCCCAGGCCCCAGGGGCCAGCGAGGGCGACTTGGAGCTGCGCTGGGCCGGTCTTCGAGCCCACAATCGCTGGTTGGTGGACTTCTGTGCCGCCGCCCCCGGACGGCGCGCCGGCATCGCCCAGATCATGCTCCACGACGTCGACGCCGCCGTGGCCGAGATCCACTGGGCGGCCGAAGCGGGGCTGCGGGGCGGGATCCTGTTGCCCGGTGCGCCACCGGGCTCGGGGCTGGCGCCGCTCTACTCGACCGACTACGACCCGATCTGGCGAGCGTGTGCCGACGCCGGCCTGCCGATCAACCACCACAGCGGGAGTGCCGTCCCCGCGCTCGGTGACCAGCCCATCGACGAGGTCACCTTCCTCCTCGAGGTGACCTGGTGGGCCCACCGAGCCTTCTGGCACTTGGTCTTCGGCGGCGTGCTCGACCGGTATCCCAACTTGCAATTCGTCTTCACCGAACAGGGCACGAGCTGGATCCCCGAGACCCTCGGAACTCTCGACTACTTCTACCACCGCATGAGCACGGCCGAAGGCTCCCAGGAGTACGAGTGGGGACATCCGGTCGTGGAGAAGCTGGCGCTCCGCCCGAGCGAGTACTGGGCCCGCCAGTGTCATGTGGGATCGAGCTTCATGCGTCCGGCCGAGGCGGTGCTGCGCCATGCCGTCGGCGTGGAGAGGATCATGTGGGGGAGCGACTACCCCCACCGCGAGTCGAGCTTCCCGTTCAGCCGGGAAGCTCTCCGTCTGACGTTCTCGGGGGTGGACCCGGCCGAAGCGACTCGGATGCTGGGTGCCAACGCCGCCGAGCTCTACGGCTTCGACCTGGATCTCCTGGCGCCGGTGGCCGCCCGCATCGGCCCGACCCACGCCGAGATCGCCGAGCCGCTTTCCCCCGTGGAGGTCCCGCCGGACGCCGACCGGTGCCCGGCGTTCGTGGGAGTGGCCCGGTGAACGAGAACGCAGACGAGAGCGAGAGCGAGGAACGAGCATGGGCGTAGTCCGATTCGGAGCGAGAGCGGCCGAGCAATTGCGGAGTCGCGAAGTGGAGGCCACCTCAGTGGACGTGTGGGCCACGACCTTGGTCGCCACCTACCTCACCGATCCCGAAGTGATCGCCGCCGTGCTCCCCCCACCCCTCGAACCGGGGGGTGACCCGATGGTCAAAGTCACGGTGGCCACCGTGGATGTGACCGGCTACCCGACGTTCGGTGCCGGCAGCTTCTCGGTCCGGGCCCGCCACGAAGAGACCGAGGGGTACTACGCCCTGTTCATGCCCATGACCACCGAGCAGTCGGTCGTCGGCGGGCGCGAGACGTTCGGCGAGCCCAAGAAGCTCGGGAGCGTAGTGCTCGACCGCGAGGGCGACCGGGTGACCGGGACCGTCGCCCGCATGGGGACGACGGTGATCGAGATCACCGGCACGGTGACCGGGGACCTCGACCCGCCACCCGAGGAGACGCGGACGGACTTCTACTTCAAGTTCCTTCCGGCCCCGGACGGCCGGGGGTTCGACAGCGATCCGTACCTGGTCTACTGCGATCGCACCGAGCGGGTCCGCTCCATCTCCGAAGTCGACGGGGAGGTGCTCCTTCGCGAGTCCCGCTTCGACCCGGTAGCCGACCTCCCCGTGCGCGAGCTCAGGGGCATCACCCTCTCCGAGCGCAGCAGCGTCCAACGCGGGCGGCTCCACCAGACGGTGCCGACCGAGTGGATCCTCCCCTTCGCCCACCAGCGCTACGACGACCTCTCACCGGTAGGAGGGGAGTAGGGCCGTGGAGGAGCTGGCCGGCCGCGTCGCGGTCGTGACCGGGGGAGCCGGCGGGATTGGGCGAGCCATGGGAGAACGCTTCGCGACCGAAGGCATGTCGGTCGTCCTGGCCGACGTGGAGCAGCCGGCTTTGGACGAGACGGTGGACGAGCTGCGGGCTCGCACACTCGAGGTGACCGGAGTGCTCACCGACGTGTCCAGCTACGAGTCGGTGACCGAGCTCCGCGACCGGACGCTCGAGACCTACGGAGGCGTCCACCTCCTGTGCAACAACGCCGGGATCGGCGCCGGTGCCGAGGGACCCCAGTGGGAGCACGAGCTGAACGACTGGCGATGGGCCTTCGGGGTGAACGTGTTCGGGGTCATCCACGGGATCAACGCCTTCGTCCCCCACATGGTGGCCTCCGGTCAGGAGGGCCACGTGGTGAACACCTCGTCGGGGAACGGCGGTGTGTCGCCGCTGCGCGGCACGCCTGAGTACGCCGTGACCAAGGCAGCAGTGGTCACGTTGACCGAGTGCCTCTATGCCCAGCTCCAGGACGCCGGCTCGGTGGTCGGAGCGTCCGTCCTGTTCCCCGGGCCCCACATGCTCCGTACCGGGCTGTTCACTTCGTGGCGAAACCGGCCGGCCGACCTGGCCAAGGAACGGCCGCGCTCGACGCCGTACCCGACCATCGAGGACATCGAAGCCCAGATGGAGGCGGCCGGGATCACCCCCGAGTACACCGATCCGTCCGAGGTGGCCGACCAGGTGGTAGCCGGCGTGCGCAACGCAGCCTTCTGGATCATGGCCCCGAGCGCCACGACCGACGCCCAGATCCGGGCCCGGGCCGACTCCATGCTGCACCGGAGCAACCCGTCCTACTTGCGGGGCGTTCCCGGATGACGGTGACCCCGACGAGCTGACACCCTCGAGACCTGCGAGACCAGCGAGACACGCCAGACCTGCGAAACCTGCGAGACCTGAAGGAGCGACCATGACCCCCCCACGACCCGACCACCGCTACCTGGTGATCTCGTCGGACTGCCACGCCGGCCTGCCCAACGCCGAGTACCGCGAGTGGCTCGATCCCGAGTACCGAGAGCCCTTCGACCGCTCCATGGCGGCCCGGGCAGCGATGGAGGCCGAGCTCGTCGAGCGGGGGCTGCGGAACCCCGAGTTCGCCGAGGAGTGGGAGGCGGAGAACGCCGAGGGCCTGCGGGGTGGCTGGGACGCCGGGCGCCGGGACCGGGAGCTCGATGCCGACGGCGTGGCCGGCGAGGTCATCTTCCCCGATGCCGACGCCGTGTCGGGGGGAGCGTCGGCTCCGTTCGGCGCCGGGTTGGCTGCCTCGGCCGAAGTACCGATCGACCTCTTGATGGCCGGCGCCCGGGCGCACAACCGCTGGCTGTCCGAGCTGTGCGCCACCAGTCCCGAGCGTCGGGCCGGCGTCGCCGTGGTCCCGATCTTCGACGTGGAGGCAGCAGTGGCCGAGATCACCCGGGCCCGTGAGTCGGGCCTGCGTGGCGGCATCCTGATCCCCTCGATGTGGCAGCCACACGCCCCGTACCACGACGCTGTCTACGACCCGGTGTGGGCCGCCTGCGCCGACCTGGAGATGCCGGTCCACGTGCACTCGGGGGCGGCTGACCGGGCGAGCTACGGCCAGTACGTAGGCATCTACGTGGCCGAAGTCCGGTGGTGGTCCACGCGGCCGTTGTGGTTCCTCTTGTGGTCGGGGGTGTTCGAGCGGTTCCCCACCCTGACCTTCGTCACCACCGAGTGCGGGGCATTCTGGGCGCCGGACCTGCTCTGGAGCTCGGACATCGTCTACGACCGGGAGCACGCGGCCAAGAAGCTCGGGAGCCAGCTCACCTCGCATATGTCGATGCGCCCCAGCGAGTACTTCGACCGGAACTGCTACATCGGGGCGTCGAACACCCGACGTCGGGAGCTGGCCAAGCGCTACGAGATCGGTGTCGGCAACATCATGTGGGGGAACGACTTTCCCCACCCGGAGGGGACGTGGCCCCACACCCGCGAGTGGCTCCAGCGAGCCTTCCACGACATCCCGGTGGACGAGACCGACCAGATGCTCGGAGGGAACACGGCGGCGTGTTATCACTTCGACGTCGAAGCCCTGCGACCCCTGGCCGATCGCATCGGGCCGACCCCTCACGACCTCGGTCAGACCGGCCAAGACCTCGACAAGTGGGCCGACCTGGCCGCCGCCGGGCGTCCCTGGCTCACGGGTAAGGAGGCGATGGAGGAGCCGACCGGCGACTGACCTCGACCGGCCGCCCGGACCCCGGCGTCAGCGACCGAGGAGGTCCCGGGCGATGTGGGTGACCTGGATCTCGTCGGTGCCGGCGTAGATCTGGAACACCTTGGCGTCACGGGCCAGTTGCTCCACCCGGAACTCCGACATGTACCCGTTGCCGCCGAAGAGCTGGACGGCGTCCATCGCCACCTCGGTGGCCGCCTGGGCCGAGTAGAGCTTCATGGCCGAGGCTTCGGCCAGCGTGAGGCTCTGTCCGGCCTCGGACATCTCGATGTGGCGGAAGACCAGGTTCTCCACGTTCAGGCGAGCCACTTCCATGCGGGCCAGCTTGAGCTGGATGAGCTGGAAGTCACCGATGGGCTTCCCCCACAACAGCCGGTCCCGCGCGTACGCCACCGAGAGCTTCAGGCACTGCTCGATGACTCCGAGGGCCATGGCCGCCACACCGGCGCGTTCGGTCACGAAGTTGTCCTTGGCGCTCTGCCTGCCCCCACCTCCCGGCTCGTCCTCGGTCTCCCCCAGGAGCCGATCACGGCCCACCCGCACGTCGGTGCAGAACAGCTCACCGGTAGGTGAGGAGTGGAGCCCCATCTTGCGGAACGGCTTCGACTGCTCGAACCCCTCCATGCCCCGTTCGAGGACGAACGTCAGCACCCGTCGATCGCGCACCGGGGTGTCCGATCCGTCGTCCAGCTTGGCGTAGAGGACCACGGTGTCGGCGTAGGGACCGTTCGTGATGAAGGTCTTATTCCCGTTGATGACGTACTCGTCTCCGTCCCTTCGGGCCGAGGTCTTCATGCCGCCCAGTGCGTCGGACCCCGAATCGGGCTCGGTAATGGCCCAGGCGCCGATCTTGTCCAGCGTGAGCAGGTCCAGGCCCCAGCGCTCCATCTGGGCCGGCGTGCCGCGCTTCATGATCGTCCCGCCGGCCAGACCGGTGCTCACACCGAGAGCGGTCACGATCCCTGGGCAGTGGTGGCAGATCTCGATGATCGGGATGAGGGTCATGGCGGCCCGGCTGTCACCTGGGCGACGGCTCCGGGGAGCGTCCCCGGACTGCTTGCGATCGAGCATCTGGCGGAACCCGGCGCGGGCCGCCTGGTCCAGCCCGAACGTGGCGTACATCTTGCGCATCACGTCGTAGGGGGCCATATCTCCGTGCTCGAGCTCTTCGACGTGGGGCTCGATCTCCTCGGCGACGAACCGTCGTACGGCGTCGCGGATGGCCTGTTGCTCGTCGGTCCACTGGAACATGTCGTACCTCCGGCGAGCACGCTAGCCCCGCTGGCGCCCGCTCCCGACCCCGACCGTCAGCGGTCGGCGTGGCGCTGGGTACGGGCCACGATCAAGCGGGCGGCCACGAGCAGGACCAGCACGAGAACCAGCAGGACCAGGGCGGCGTCGTAGGCCAGGTAGTGGGCGGCCGGAGTCGGGTAGTCGTAGAAGGTCCACACGGGGTAGGTGAGGTAGGCCACGGGGTGGTGGATCAGCGCCACCTTGGGGAGTGTGTTGGTGAAGCCTGCGGTGTACAGCAACGGTGCCGTCTCGCCGCTCGAGATGGCCAAGGCGATGAGCAGACCGGTGGCCACCCCGGGAATAGCCGAGCGGAGCACCACCTTTCGCAGGGCGTAGCCCTGTCGCATTCCCAGCGCTTCTGCCCCTTCCCGGTAGGAGGTCGGTACTTGCCGGAGTGCCGACTCGGTGGACTTGGCGATGTAGGGCACCACCATCACCGAGAGCACCAGAATGGCCGGGAGGAGCGAGTAGCCCCAGTGGAGTGCCAGCACCAGCGCCAGGTAACCGACGAATCCCAACGTGATCGACGGCACGCCGGCCAGGACGTCGGTAGCCGAACGCAGGATCCCCGTCACCGACCATCTCCGGCCCGTCACCGGCGCCAGCTCGGCCAGGAAGACTCCGGCGAGGATCCCGAGCGTCCCAGCCACCACGAGGACGCCGGCCATGAGCGCCAGGGTTCCCAGGATGGCGTTGGACAGTCCGCCGGCCGCACCCTGGGTGGGAGTGACCAGGACCGACCAACGCCAGTGGGGCAGGGCCCTCAGCACCACGCCCAACAGGATCCATGCCGCGGGCCCGACCACCAGAGCCAGGGTCACCAGCGTGCTCACCCGGAACGCCACTTCACGCCGCCGCCGCCGGCGGATGGCGGAACGGTCCGGCTCTGCGATCACTGCCACTTAGATCACCCTCCCCGACCCACCGGCATGCCGTGGCGGGCCGAGCGGGCGATCACCACCCGGGCCAGCGCGTTGGCCAGGATGGTGATGGCCACCAAGACCACGGCCGCCTCAGCCAGCGCCGACGTGGCGAAGCCGGTGCCGTCGGTGAACGACGAGTCGAGCTGGGTCACGATGGCTGCGGCGATGGTCCCCATGGTCCCGAAGATGTTCGGGCTGATGGTGTTGAGCGCCGCCCCCGAGATCATGGCTACGGCCATCGTCTCACCGAGTGCTCGGCCCAATCCGAGGACGGTGGCACCGATGATGCCGGATCGGACCCACGGCAGGGTCACCCGCCGAGCCACTTCGGCGTCGGTCATGCCCAAGGCCAGACCACCTTCCTTCGGCAGGGGTGGCACCTGGAGGAAGAGATCCCGGGTGGTGGCGGTGATGATCGGGATGATCATCAAGCCCAGCACCAGCCCGGTGGTGAGGAGCCCTTCACCGTGACCCACGGGATTGCGAAAGTAGCTGAGCACCGGCACGTCGGGCATGTGGTCGGCGATCACCGGGTAGACGTCCTGGGCCAAGAACGGGCCGAGAGTGAGCACGCCCCAGAGCCCGATGATGACGCTGGGGATCCCGGCCAGGATCTCCACGGCGAAGGCCAGAGGTCGCGACAGCCAGCCCGGCAACCGCTCGGTCAGGGCGAAAGCTGCGCCCAGTGAGATCGGCACGGCCAGCACGACTGCGATGATCGAGGTCTGCAGCGTGCCGGCGATCAGAGGCCAAGCTCCGTATGACGAGCCGGCGGGGTGGGCGAACCCGTGCGTGTGCACCGTTGTCCCGTAGGTGCTCCCCGGCTTCCATGCCGAACCGGTGAAGAAATGGGTCCCGTTCACGACCACCGACGGCCAGGCCTTGTGACCCAGGACGACCAGGATGAACACGAGCGAGCCCAGCGGGACCGACGCCGCGACCCACCCTCCGATCTTCCAGATCCGAGACTCGTGGGCCCACCCGGCGGCGGCGATGCGCCGGGCCACCGAGGCCCGGCGCATCGCCTTCACCGGAGGGGCGGGGGGCGCCGCTCCGGTGGCACCACCGAGGATCGCCACCTACTTGATCTGGGCGATCTGCTTGACCGACTGCGCCACCACCTTCGGTGGCAGTGGCTGGAAGCTCACCTGGCTCAAGTACTTGTTGCTGTTGCCGTTCTGAGGTGTGATGGCCCATTCCAGGATGGAGCGGATGGCCTTGGCCGTCGAGGCACTGGACTGTTGGGTGTTCACGATGGCGTACTCGTAGTTGATGATCGGGTACCCCGTGGGAACTGGGCCGTTGATGAGCGAGATCGTCCCACTGGCTGGCGTCTTCGCCGTGAAGTAGTTCGCTTCGGCAGACACTGCGCTCGATGTCGGCAGCACGTAGTTGCCCGAGCCGTTCATGAGCTCGCCGTAGTACAGACCGTCGCCGAGGAGCTGGGAGAGGTAGCTGATGCCCACGTAGGCGATGCACCCGGTGGTCTTCTTGCAGCCTGTCACCATGCCTCCGTTGCCCTGCTCGGCCAAGGCACCACTGACGCTGGGCCATGTGACGCTGGTCCCGAACTTGACGTTGGTGCCCCATCCGCTCGGTGTCTGCTTGGAGAGGTACTGGGTGAAGATGAAGGTGTCGCCACTCCCGTCAGATCGGTGGAGGGGGACGATCGGGATGCTCGGCAGTGTCACCCCTGGATTGATCGCCTTCAGCGCCGGGTCGTTCCACGTGGTGATCTTGCCCTCGTAGATCTGGGCCAAGATCTTGCCGTTGAACTTCACGTGGGCCGTGACGCCCGGAAGGTTGTACCCGATGACCTGCACCGAGATCCCGAGAGGGATGTTGAGCAAGGTGGGATGGGCCGCCTTCTGGGATGTGGACAGGTAGGCGTCGGACGAGCCGATGTCCACCGTCCCTGTCGCGGCGTCGGAGATCCCGGTGCCCGAGCCCGTCCCGGCGGTGGTCAAGTGGACCTGGGGGTACTTCTGCTCGTACGCCGGTGCCCAGATGTTCCACAGCGGGTACAGCAGGGTGCTCCCGGTCTCGGTGAGCGAGGCGCCGGGGGGCGTCTCGACGGTGACACCGGTGCTCGACGACGTAGAAGCTGTCGACGAGGCCGACGATGTCGACGACTTCGGCGTGGACTTGGCGGCGGTCGACGTCGTACTGGCGCTGCCGCACGCGGCGGCAACCAGACCGGCCGCCAAGAAGGCGGCTGCGATCCACGTTCCTCGGATGTTCCGAGCCACTATCTGTTCCTCCTTGGATGATGTCACGATGTGTGGATGAACTTGCGAATTGACGCTTATGGTTCTGAAGTGACGGGCTCGAGGGGTCACGTCACGGGCATCACCCCATCCTTCCGGTGACGTAGCGCTCGGTGTGGGTGTGCACCGGGTGCTCGAAGACCTGCGCGGTGGGACCGTGCTCCACCAGGTTCCCGTCGTACAGGAACATCGTCTGATGGGAGATCCGGCGAGCCTGGCCGAGATTGTGCGTGACCACGACCATGGACAGCGCCGGCGTCATCTGGAGCAGCAGGTGCTCGACGAATTCGGTGGACACCGGATCGAGTGCCGACGTGGGCTCGTCGAGGAGGAGCACCTCGGGACCGATGGCCAGTGCCCGCGCCAGGCAGAGGAGCTGCTGCTGCCCGCCGGACAGCTGGAAGGGTGAATCACCGAGACGGTCCTTGACCGCGTCCCACAGGCCCACTTCTAAGAGGCGCTGTTCGGCCACTACGTCGAGCTGCTTTCCCTTCGCGATCCGGTGGGCACGGACTCCGGCCACCACGTTGTCGCGGATGGACATCGGGAACGGGTTGGGGCGTTGGAACAGCATCCCCACCCGGCGGCGGAGCGTGAACAGATCTTGCTCCGTCGACCAGATGCTCTCGCCGTCGAGGAGCACGGATCCTTCCCGCCGGAACCCGCGGACCTTGTCGTTCATGCGGTTGAGCGTCCGTAGGAACGTCGTCTTGCCTGAGCCGGTGGGCCCGATCAGAGCGGTGATGGTGCCTCTGGCGAACGGAGCGGTCACCCCGGACAGGATGGCTTTGGCACCGAAGCCCAACGTCAGGTCCCGGGTCTCCATCACGTGGGGCGGCCTCCCCCGGTCGGGATCGATGGCGTCGAGGATGGGGTCGACAGCACCGACCACCGGAGTAGTGATACCCCGTTCTGTGCTCACGCCCTCGGGACCAGCGGACATCACTGGCCTCGTCCCGGTCTTGCGGTGCTGATCGTCGTCACGTTCTTCATGGCGACAGTCCTACCGGCACAAGATGAACTCCCCGGGAACGGAGTGCGAAGACGCCGGGAAACCTGGGGAAAATTTGGGTGACGGGACCGACCTGCAGCTCGCCGGGCCACGGCCCGGCGCTAGGGCTCGGCGGGCTACACGGCCCGCTGGGCTACGGCCCGGCGCTACGGCCCAGCGCTACGGCCAAGCGCTACGGCCCGCTGGGCTACGGCCCGGGCTTACCGCTCGGCGCCAGGGTCAGTTCGTGGGCGACAGCCACGTCGCTCATCGCGGGACCGAGGTTGAGCGCGACCAGTAGCCAGGCGGCAGCAGCCACCCCCAGAAGCACTGTCCCGGCGGCTCGGGAGTACGGCGCCGTGAAGGGCACGACAGCGCTGCAGCACTCGCCGGCGACGAGGGCCAGCCAGAACCGCAGCACTCGCCGGCGACTCGGGTGCCCCGGGGGCAGGCAGTCGCAAATGGACTGGTAGGGAAACCAGAGGTTCACGACCGGGACGATCCAGGAGCAGATCCCCCACACCGGGGAGCGGCGAGCCGGAAGCCCGAGGGCCCGAGCTGCCGATGCTGCCCGGTACTGCCAGATGAGCAGGACGATGTCGGCCACGATGAGCACGATCGCGATCAGGTCCGACAGGAGCGAGTACCCGGCGGGCACGGTCGGAGGGGTTGGGACCGTCGTCCCGGACTGCCCGGCGTCCCAGGCCCGGCCCAGATAGGAGAGCTCCCGGTGGAACGTCGAGGCGTAAGCGACGGCGACTACCCCGGCGGCCACGGCGGCGAGGGCCAGCGCCCAGAGGGCTCGGCGAGCCCACGGAACGATACTCCGCTCGGCCTCCAAGGCGAGGTCTGCCCTCCCCGTCCAGTGGGCCCCGAGCGGGTTCGCGTACGGTCCCCACCGGTATGGGCCATCCCACCCGACTGGGCCGGAGTACGGGAACGAAGGTGGAGCCGGCGACGAGGGACGCACCGGTGCCGAAGTTGCAGCGGGCGAGGGAGGTGTGGTGAGGGAGCTCCACCCCACGCCGTCCCACCAGCGGGACCCCCCCTGACCCCCGGGATCGGGGTACCAGCCGGCCGGCGGCCCGTGCTGGACGGGTGGTCGGCCCGCTCCGGGTCCACTGCCGGGTAGGACGGGTGCCGGCCCGGGAGGCGGCCCGGGGGGCGGCCCGGGGGGCGGAGTGATCACCCCGCTATCCTTCCAGAGGCAGCCGACTCGCCAGGCGGCGCCGGAAAGTTTCGGGCGGAGTCGGGCGGTTCCAGGAGGTGTCGGGCGGTGCCGGAACAGGGTGCGATGATGCGGTAATGAGCGCAACAGCCCTCTCCAGCACGGGCTCCCGGTCCACCGAGGCGCTCCCCCCGGGCGCCGTCGTCACCGTCTTCCGCTCCCGGCTGCGGCCGGGAGCGGAGCCGGAGTACCAGCCGCTCGCACAGGGGATGGAGGCGTTGGCCCGGGCCATGCCCGGGTTCGTCGATTTCAAGACGTTCACATCCGCCGACGGCGAGCGGTTGTCGGTGGTGGTCTTCGCCGATGCCGACACCCACGACGCATGGCGAGACCACCCTGGGCACCGAGAGGCTCAACGCACCGGCCGCGACCGGCTCTATTCGAGCTACCACATCGCCGTGTGCACCGTGACTGCAGAGCGTCGGTTCGACGCACCACAAGCGTGATCTGCACCCGGCACACGAGCTCAGCGACTCCCGATCATCGGTCCCCCGGGTCGGGTCCCGTGTCCGGTGGGGACCCCGCAACCGCCGGACCGTGGGCGGTGTACAAGGACCGCTGATCCAAGTGCCGGGCCACCAGAGTGGCGCCCACCACGGCGATGACGATTGGCGCCATGATGCCTGCCGTGGACCGGGTGAGCTCGAGCACGAAAGCGGTGCCGGTGATCGGGGCTTTGAGTGCACCGGCCAGCATGGCCGCAGCGGCGATGGCCACGTAGCTCGCATCCGGCGCCCCCGGCCAAGCTGCGCTCCACAGGTGTCCGGCAAGTGCTCCTAACGCAGCACCGAAGCTGAGAGTCGGCGTGAAGAGTCCCCCGTACGCGCCGCTCCGCAGGCACGCCGTGGTGACGACGGGCTTGAGGACGGTGAGGGCCAGGAACATCACCGCCCCGGCGGTCCCGACGAACGCGAACTGGGCCAGGTCGATGCCGTTCCCGAGCAGCAGTGGGTACTTCACGGCCAGCAGCCCGAGCAGGGTGAAGACCACCAACGGCTCGACGAGCAGAAGGCGACCCTTTGGCTGATGGGAGCGGGCCCAGGCAATCGATCGGAGGTACACGGTCGAGCCCAGCCCGATGACCGGACCGATGAGCACCGCAAAGACCATGACGGCGAGCGTTGGGTTGGGCACGTGCGGCACCGAGTACACGGCGTGGTTCGGGAGGGTGATCCAGGCCACGGCCGTGGCAATACCGGCCGCCAGCAACGCCGGGAGGACCAGCCCGATGGACACGGTCCCGAGGTAGATCTCCAGCGTGAACAAGGCGCCGGCCAGAGGAACGTTGTACACCGCGGCGAGACCGGCTCCCGCACCGCAGGCGATGAGGAGCGTCCGCTGCTGGGTGGGAACGCGAAACCAGCGGCCGAGGGCGTCCCCGCACGCCGCCCCGGTGTGCTGAGGCGCGCCTTCGCGCCCCAACGACGCCCCCATCCCCACCGTCACCTCAGAAAGTGCTCCGCTCGCCAGGGTCCTCAGCAGTGAGAGCTTCCCCGACCCTGACCAGACCACCTGGGTGGGCTCGCCTCCGAGACCGCCCGAGCGGCGCATCAACCACAGGCCGACGCCGGTGACCAGTCCGCCGATGGCCAGCACGACGACGACCCTCACGTCACCGCTCCGGGCGGCAGCGGCTGAATACCCGCCAGAGTGGTACCCGAAGGCGGCGTGCTCCACGGCCCGCAGGACACCCATCATCGCCATGGCACCGAGCCCGGCGGCTACTCCGGTCACCACCAGGAGTCCCCAGAACCGAATCGAGAGGTCGGCCAGCCGGAGTCCGAGATTCGCCTGCTCCCCGGCTGCCGACGCCGGATCTGCGGGATCCGACCCCGCTTCGCTCACCGGCGCTCTCGGAGCGGAGCCCGGTCCACTGGCCCAGAGGGGCTCCGAGCCGGGCAACGAGGAAACCCCGGGCGGAGGCAGCCCTGCTCTCGTCCAGGTGCCGATCGGATCATCGCCTCCAGGTTGGCACAGCCGGACAAGTGACGAGCGACGAACGGCCGGCGCCGAGCGGAGGCCGACCGGCGCCGGATGGTTGACCGTGCATGGGCCGGCGCGTACCGTGGGCCCACGAAAGGGGGGGCACGTGGAGATGGCTGGGCCTCCCCCCGAGTGGTGGCAGGCATCTGACGGCAACTGGTACCCACCCGAGTCCCACCCTGACTACCGGGCTCCCTCATCGGTACCTACCTTCGGCCCGACCCCTACCTTCGGCCCGACCCCGAGCCCGACCTTCGCCCCGACCCCTACCTTCGGCCCGACCCCGACCCCGAACCGTGGTCCTCACCGTGACCCATGGCACCGACCCCCGCTCCCCTACGTCGTGGTGGTCGGTGCCGCGGTGCTGGCCGTGGTGGCGTTCTTCGCCGTCAGCGCCATCTTCTCCACCAACGGCTTGCGCGGGATCCCGGCCGGACCGGGCACCGCCACGGTGCAGTGGCAGCAGTCGGCGTCGGCCGGCGGATCGTCCGGCGGATCGGCCGCCGGCAAAGCGGTCACACCCAAGACCAGCCCGGTCCAGCCGTTCACCGGGACGATCGCCGGGCTCGCCCTCACCGGTCGGGCAACGGAGGACACCAAGACAGCTTTCAAATTGCTCACACCTCATCTCCGGCCCACTCCGCAGAACCCGGTGACGCTGGTGCTCTACCACTGGACGGGCACGCTCGGCGGGACGGCCTTCTCGCTCTCCGTCGCCGATGTCGTCGTGGCGCCGCTGCTCGACACAGCGCAGGGGGACTACGTGAAGGTGACCGGTACCTTCGGCTCGCAACCGGTCCGGGCCACGGCCCGCGTGGCGGGACCTCCCTCGACAAGGATGCTCTCCCTGAGCGGGACGCTCGGAAACCTGTCGTTCACCGGCCGGGTCGTCGGACCCGTGCTCTCGCACGGGACGTCGAAGGCGACCGCCACGTTCACACTCGGCCATTGAACGGTCCCGACCCGTCGCGCCAGTCCTGGTGGGACTGGATCGGGGTGCTCTCGAACGCCGGGCTGGTCGTCACCGTGTTCCTCCCCTGGCGGTTCACCACCATCGATGCCCCGGCCCCGACTGCACCGCTCCCCGGTGGCCCCCTCACCGTCGCCGCCACCCACGAGGCGCTCGACGCCGTCCATCGGGTCCTGGCCGCAGAGTCCGTGGCCCGGGCCGCGCTGGAGGTCGTCGTCCTCGCCGGCGCCCTGGTCGGCGGCACTCTCGGCCTGTGGCCGTGGATCTCCGGGAAGGCCGTCCGACGGAGGCACCTCTGCGTCGCCGCGTGGTCGACGCTGGCCGCGGCGACTGCCGCCTGCTGGGTGGTCCCGGCATTCGAACCGGCGACGGCGCTCAGCGTCCACGTCGGCGCGATCACTGCTCCGGCCGCCTACGCTGCGTTCGGCCTGGCGTCGACCGCCGTCGCCGCGATGCTCCTGGCCTCGACTCCGCGCTCCATCGCCCTGGATCCCCCGACCATCCCGCTCCGGTGAACCACATCCCCACTCCCCTCCCGCCACTTCCCACTCAGCCGCCGGACACTCCTTGGCCGGCACCCGTGACGTCGCTCGATGCCGACCGACCCGGGGCCGGCCTCGACGACTGGCCCACCGGGGCACCACCGGCGCGCGTCGACGTCGGAGGGCTCGTGGACCAGGCATTCCAACCCGCGGGCCCGCTGGGACCGACCTACGCAGTCGTGATCGTCCATCGTGGCCGGATCGTGGTCGAGCGCTACGGAGGCCGACTCGAGCACCTCGACCGGCCGGCCGAGCCCGTCGGTCCGGCCACGCCACTGCTCAGCTGGTCGATGGCCAAGTCGGTGCTCCACGCCGCGGTGGGGATCCTGATCGACGACGGCCTGCTGGACCTGGACCGCCCGGCGCCGGTTCCCGAGTGGAGCAACCCGACAGATCCGCGCCGTCGCATCACCGTGGACCACCTCATGTCCATGCGCGACGGGCTCGATTTCACCGAGGAGTACACCGCTGGTCACTCCGACGTCGTCGAGATGCTCTTCGGTGAGGGGAGCGGCGACGTGGCCCATTTCGCGGCCGATCGCCCCTTGTCGGCCGAGCCGGGCGAGCGCTTCAACTACTCGAGCGGCACCTCCAACGTGCTCTCGGGGATCGTGGCCCGCACCGTCGGGCCCCACGACTCCTGTCGTCGGTTCCTGACCGAGCGCCTCTTCGGCCCCATCGGGATGACCACCGCCCGTCCCGGCATGGATGCTGCGGGCACCTGGGTGGCCTCTTCGTACCTCCACGCCACGGCCCGCGACTTCGCCCGATTCGGGCTCTTGTACCTGCGAGGCGGTACGTGGGACGGCCGGCGGATCGTGCCCGCCCACTGGGTGGACACCGCTCGTCGCGCTCGGTCGGTGGACCCCACCGACGGCCAGGTCCACAGCATGCACTGGTGGGTCGTCCCCGACTCAGATGGCACCTTCGCCGCCCTGGGCTACGAGGGCCAGTCGATCTCTCTTTGCCCGGCATCGGACCTGGTCGTCGTCCGGCTGGGAAAGACCCAGGCCGAGCACTATCCCGAGCTTCGCCATTGGAGGTCCAACGTCGTGTCGGCGTTCGGCGCTGCTCAGGCTCCTTCGTAGGGGAACCCGAGGTCGGGCGCCGTGACCAGCGCCCGGAAGGCGATCCCCTCTGCCGCGGCCATGGTGGCCGCGGTACCGCCGCGGTCGACGACCGCGACCAGCAGGACCGGGTCGGCCCCGGCGTCTCGGACCGCTCGAGCCGCCTCCAACAGCGACGTCCCCCGGGTGACGGTGTCCTCGGTCACCACCACCCGGTCCCCGGGGTCCAGGGCGCCGGCGATCCTTCCCCCCGCACCGTGGTCCTTGGCTTCCTTACGCACGCTGAACGTCTTCAGGTGGCGCCCCCGGGTCACGGCCACTCCGGCGGTCACGAAGGCCACCGGATCGGCGCCCATGGTCAGCCCACCGATGGCGGTGACGTCCTCGGGCAGCACCGAGAGCACGGCCTCGGCCACCAGGACCATGCCCTCGGGCCGGCACACCGTCTGCTTGGAGTCGATGAACCACGTGCTCCGCCTTCCCGACTTCAGCACGAAGTCGCCGCGGCGCACCGAGTGGGTGAGCAGATGGTCGCGCAAGGCGGCGAACGTCGTCGGCTCCGGACCACTCAGCCCTGTCGCCGGAGCACCGCTTCGGGAGGTCGGGCCGCCACCCTGGTCGGCGACCCCTCGATCTCCGTCGCTCACGCCAGCACCACCCGCCGGGCACCGTCGACCACCCGGCCCACCACCACGGCCTCGGTCCCGGCCAAGGTCAAGGCGCCGAGCACCGTATCGACGGCGTCGTGCTCGACCACCACGACCATGCCCAGGCCGAGGTTGAACACGCGGGCCATCTCCTCGTCGGAGACGTCGCCGAGCCGGGCGATCTCGTCCATGATCCGAGGTCGGGTCCACGCCCGAAGTTCCACTTCGGCATCGCAGCCCGGTGGGAGCACTCGGACCAAGTTTCCCGGAATACCACCGCCGGTGATGTGGGCGCAGGCGTGCATCCCCTCCCCGGCCGCGGCGACCGCACCGAGCACCGCCGGCGCGTAGATGACCGACGGCGTGAGGAGCTCGTCGGCCAGCGAATGCCCCGCCCCGACCCACGCCGGCCCACCGAGATCGAGCCCGGCCCGCTCGAAGAGCACGTTGCGGGCCAGGGTGAAACCGTTGGAGCGAAGTCCCGGTGACGGCAGGCCCACCAAGACGTCTCCAGGGTGGACCCGCGACGGTCCGAGCCGCCGGTCGTGCTCCACCACCCCCACCGCGAAGCCGGCCAGGTCCAGGTCGTCGGACCCCATGGCCCCGGGGTGCTCAGCCGTCTCTCCTCCCAGGAGGGCGCACCCGGCCTGGCGGCACCCCGATGCCACCCCGGCCACCACCTGCTCGAGACGCTCGGGCACCAGCGTCCCCATGGCCACGTAGTCGAGGAAGAACAGCGGCTCGGCCCCCGAGCACGCCACGTCGTCCACACACATGGCCACGAGGTCGATGCCCACCGTGTCGAAGCGTCCCGCGGCCTGAGCCACCATGAGCTTGGTCCCCACGCCGTCGGTGGCCGAGACCAGGACCGGTCGACGGTACCGGTCGACGTCGAGGGAGAACATCCCGCCGAAGTCCCCGATCCCCCCGAGGACCCCGGGGCGATCGGTGGTCGCCACGATGCTGCGGATGCGCTCGACGGCGTCTTCACCGGCGGAGATGTCCACTCCGGCGCCGGCGTACGTCGCCGGTGCCGGTCGGGGTGAGGAGACGGAGTGATCCACCGGCGCGTCAGACCCCGGGGAGCGCGCCTTGGAGGGCCGGGGCGTCCGTGCCGCCAGACCCTCGCTCGCCGATGACGACCTCGGTCCGAGCGGCGAGCGTCACCGGAACGGCCACCGGGTAGTTGCCGGTCAGGCAGGCGTCGCAGAAGCCGGCTCCCGGGGCGTCGATAGCCGCCTTCAGGTTCTCCAGGCTGATGTAGGCCAGCGAGTCCACCCCCAGCAGGCGCTCGATCTCCTCGATGGAGCGGACGGCGGCCAGGAGCTCGTTGCGGTCGGGCGTGTCGATGCCGTAGAAGCACGGCCACTTGAACGGGGGGGAAGAGATCCGCAGGTGCACCTCGGTGGCGCCCGCCTCCCGCAGCATCGTCACGACGGCTCGGGCCGTGGTGCTCCGCACGATCGAGTCGTCGACCACCACCAGTCGCTTGCCGGCGATGTTGTCGCGCAGCGGGTTGAGCTTCCGGCGCACGGCGTTCATCCGGGCCTGCTGATCGGGATCGATGAAGGTGCGGGCGATGTAGCGGTTCTTCACCAGTCCCTGTCCGTAGGGGATGCCGCTCCGCCGGGCGTAGCCTTCGGCTGCCGGCACTCCCGAGTCGGGGACCCCCATGACCATGTCCGCCGCCACCGGCGCCTGGTCGGCGAGGAGCTCGCCCATCCTCCGGCGGGTGTCATGGACCTCCCGGCCGTAAAGCCTGGCGTCGGGACGGGCGAAGTAGACGAACTCGAATATGCACAGGTGCGGCTGCACCCGGTCGGGAGCGAAGAGCCGCTCGGAGCGGACGCCGTGCTCGTCGATCACCACCAGCTCGCCGGGCTCGAGCTCACGCTCGAAGCTGGCCCCGATCACGTCCAGGGCCGGGGACTCCGAGGCCAGCACCCACCCCTCGGGACGGTCCGGTGGTCCCAGGCGCCCCAGGCACAGTGGGCGGAAGCCCTGGGGGTCCCGCACCCCGTACAGGCGGGAGGCGTCCATGAGCACGAAGGAGAACGCGCCTTCGACGGTCGGCAGCACCTGGCGCAGGGCGCCGACCACGCCGTCGCGCTCGGGACCGGCACCGTCGTCTCCTTGCGGGTCTCCCTCGCGGTAGGCCTGGGCCAGGAGCTCGGCCACGACGTCGCTGTCGGTGCCCACCATCCCCGGCAACATCCCGGCCCGTTCGGCCAGCGCCGCGGTGTTCGTGAGGTTGCCGTTGTGGCCGAGGGCGAAGCCGGCCCGTCCCACCGGCCGGTACACCGGCTGGGCGGCCATCCAGTCCGAAGACCCGTGGGTCGAGTACCGGGTGTGGCCGACGGCCAGGTACCCGGACAGGCCCGACAACGTGCGCTCGTCGAACACGGTGGTGACCAAGCCCATGTCCTTCACCACGGTGATGGTCTCGCCGTCGCTCACGGCCATACCTGCCGACTCCTGGCCCCGGTGCTGGAGGGCGTAGAGCCCGTCGAAGGTGAGGTGAGCCACACCCCGACCGGGCGCGTACACCCCGAAAACCCCGCAGGCTTCCTTCACCGTTCGGCTCTCTGCCCCGCTGCTCTCGCGCCCGTGCCCTGCCGGCCGGTCCGGCGCCCGTCAGTCACGGACCGGTCCACGGACGCTTGGTTGCCGGGCACATTCTCCCACAGTCCCGACCGGCCCGGCGCACCCCGGCGCGCCGGTAAGGTGCGGCCACCGTGATCGACCTGCACACCCACTCCACCTGCTCGGATGGGACCGACCCCCCCGAGCGGATCCCCGAGCTGGCGGCGGCGGCCGGTTGCTCGGCCGTGGCCCTCACCGACCACGACACCCTGGCCGGAGTGGAGCCGGCCCGGCGGCGGGCCGCCGA
This sequence comes from Actinomycetes bacterium, assembly GCA_021791635.1. Taxonomy (GTDB): domain Bacteria; phylum Actinomycetota; class Acidimicrobiia; order Acidimicrobiales; family RAAP-2; genus JAJYWF01. Next base: position 854 of record JAJYWF010000042.1, on the reverse strand, counting down.
TGTCGGGGTGCACCTGGTGCCCGGGTGCGAGGTGTCCTGCTCCTTCATGGGGACCAGCGCCCACGTCCTGGTGTACTTCGTCGAGCCCGGTGACGGGCCATTCCAGGACGAGCTGGTCCGCTTGCGCGCCGACCGGGTAGAGCGGAACCGGCGACTGGCCGCTCGCCTGTCCGAGCTGGGAATCCCCGTGACCTACGCGCAGATGGTGGAGGAGGCGGCCGGCGAGGAGTCCGTGGGGCGCCCCCACGTGGCCGCCCTCCTGGTCCGTGCGGGAGCGGCCGACTCCATCCCCGACGCCTTCGACCGGTGGTTGGGCGAGGGACGCCCGGCCTTCGTGCGGAAAGCCCGCATCACCCCGGCCGAGGTGGCGACCCTGGCCCGGGGTTCGGGCGGCGTCGCCGTCCTGGCCCATCCTCTCTCGCTCAACCTCGGCTGGACCGAGCTGGACCGGGCGGTGGGGGACCTGGCGGCCGCCGGCCTCACGGGGATCGAAGCCGTCTACGGCCGGTACTCCCCCGACCAGCGGGCCCGCCTGGTCGAACTGGGCCACCGCCACGGCCTGGTCCCCACGGGTGGATCCGACTACCACGGCACGGTGAAAGCCGGCCTCTCGGTGGGGACCGGCGAAGGGGACCTGCGGGTCCCCGACGACACCCTGGGCCGCCTGGCCGACCGGCGACCGCCCCCCGCCTCCGCCCGCTGATCCCCGCAGTCCGGTGAGCCTCACACCGGGGCCATGCCCACGATTGGCTTGTTCAAGGTGATCGAGCCGGTGGACCCGTAGAACCGGGCCGCCCCGAAGCTGAAGATCCCCCCGTCGGAGGCCACCAGCCAGTAGCCCCCACCTGTCCGGG
>JAJYWF010000126.1 GCA_021791635.1 Actinomycetes bacterium | reverse complement strand
ATGACCGACGACCTGGCCGGCGTCGTCGCGCTGGTCGCCCTCGGCCCCGCCCTGGTGCGCCTTGCTCGACGGTTGGCAGCGGCCGGCATCGATCCCCGCCGGGCGGAGGGCGACGTGATGGCGGTCGCCTTCGAGCAGCTCACCGTCGCCCGCACCCGGATGGCCCATGCCGGGATGCCGACGTGCGACCTGGCCCGGACCATCGTCGGCAAGACCTGGGACCGGTTGCGCACCGAGCTGCGGGCCGACCAGCGATGCGCGCTGCGCCGGTGCCGGCTGGATGCCACCGACCTCCCGGCTGCGCCCACGCTTGCGGAGGCCACGCCCGGCATCACCGGGATCCTCACCGAAGCGGTGGCGACCGGGGCCATCTCCGCCGAGGCGGCGAGGATCATCCACGCCACCCGGGTGGAGCGCCGGTCGTTCCGGTCGCTCGCCTGCGAGCTCCACAAAGGAGAGGCCGCCCTCTACAAGATGCGCCGGCGCTCCGAGCGGGTCCTGGTCGAACGAACCCGTGCCGACCGTCCGGGTCAGGGGGCGGGCTGATGCACCGAGACCGGAGCCTCGAGCTCGGCGGCCAGTCGGGCCACGCCGTCTTCTCCGAGCGTGCGCCGGGCGCCTTTCCACGCACGGCGGATGCCGGCGGGATCGCCCAAGACCGTGGCCGCCCGGATGAGGTCGGCGTGCAACACGGCGGAGTCGGGAACGCCGACCAGGCCCCTGCCCGCGGCCCGAACGGCGCCGGGCCCGTCCCCGTCGGCCAGTCGCAGCCCGACCAGCCGGTGGGCGCACTCGGTGACGGCCACCTCGATGGCGGCGGTGTGGTGCTCGGTGGTCGTCCACTCGAAGAGCTCCGAGGTGGCACCGTCGAAGGGGACGCCCCGCACCAGAGTGAGTGCCCGGTCGAGGGCCGGTGCACAAGCGGCCGGATCCCCATCGTCTGCCTCGTCCACCAGTGCGGTGAACGTGGCCCAGTCGGTGGCCACCTGGCCGGTGAGCAGGTAGCCGTCGGTGGTGCCGGCGTCGGGCAGGCACCCTTCGGGAAGCGACCGGCGCAGCTCGGAGGCGTAGGTGTGGAGGCTGGCCCGACTGGCCTCGGGACGGGTGGACTCCAACGGCCAGAGCGCGCTGAGAAGCCTGTCCCCCGACACCGGCCTCCCGGGGTGGAGGCAGAGATAGCAGAGCAGGGCGGTGACCACCTTGCGACGTGGCCGGACCCGCCAGCCGCTCACCTCCACCGGGCCCAGCACCAGCACCTCGACGAGACCGGAGGGAGGGCCCCCCGGGGTCGTCGCACCACCCCCCGTCGCCGAACTGCCGGCGGGCCCATGAGGTGGCGGGACGAGCGTCGTCCCCGAAGCCGTTCCGGGCTGATCGCCGGCCGGGTCGTCATCGAGCTCCTCGCCGGCCGGATCGCCGCTGAGCCCGGTGCCGGCCGGCTCGTCACCGCCGGGGATCTCGACCGGGCCGGGAGGAGGACCGGCTGGCAGGGCGAGGAGCAGCGGTGCCGCGGTGATCGGACGCAGCGGTCGAAAGGGTGGTGGGCCCGGTGGGGGACGACCCCGGCTGCGGCCTCGACCACGGCGGAGCTTCCGGCGCCGCTCGAAGACGACGAGCGCCACTGCGACGAGGACGAGCCCGAGGGCTACAGCCACCGGCACCACGACGCCCCCGGGTTTCGAGGACCCGTGGGCTGTCCGCGCCGGTGCGGCACCCGCACCCGAGGCAGCGGTCGCCGGCACGGTGGCTGTGGGTGGAGCGGTTGCAGGGGCGGGGACCGGTGGGAGCTCGAGGGGAAAGGTGGCCGCCTGGGTGAAGTCGACGGTGGCCGTGCTGCCGGTGAAGACCGGGAACTCGGCGCCCACCTGGTTCCCCGGGGCGATCGACAAGGTGGCCGAGGTCAGATCGGAGGGGACGGTGAAGTAGTAGGTGCCGTCCAGAAGGCCACCCGAGGTCGATCCCACGTGGGTGGCGGTGGAGGACTGCCCGTTCGGGAGGGTGAGGGTGAGGTCCGATCCCGCCATGGCGGTGAAGCTGCCGACGAAGTGGGCGCCCGAGGGGTAGCCCGGCGGGGGATTGGGGTCCGAGGTGTCGGTGCCGGTGATCGCCAGGTAGGCCTGGTTGGGATCGACAGGCTGGACGGTCGGGTTGCCGGGCTGGAAGTCGGTGAGGGTGACCGAGGTGATCCCGAGGGTCTCCGCCGAGGTGAAGCCGTCGGCGGGCACCGTGGCCGGGATGGTCCGGGCCTCGTCCACCGGCACGGTGAGCCACGACCGGGCCGGGTCCCGGTACAAGACGGCGGGTTGGACCCCGACCCGGTGCAACGAGGTGAGCGAGAAGGCCTGGGTGAGGCCGGCCGCCGTCAGCTCGAGGTCGACCGACCGGCTCCCGTCGGGCACCGAGGCGACGTAGGTGGCCTGTCCCCCCGCCAGCAGATCCGTGGTGTCGAAGTCGACGTAGCCGCCTGCGACCGACAGGTCGGCGGTGAACAGCGGGCCGGTTCCGTCCCCCACCGGGTCCGGGGTGGAAAAGGTCGCAAGGCTGAGTGCGAACACCACCAGGTGGTCGCCACCGGGTGCCACCACGGTGGCAGACCCGCCGAACCCGGTGGATCCGGTGGCCTGGTCGGCGGTCCCGACTCCGGTGACCACTACAGCGAACCCGTAGCCGCGGATCCGCCCGTCGGCCGGTCGCACGAGGGGCACCCCGGGATCGGTGACCGACAGCACCTGGTTCGGCGCCAGCACCTGGGCGGCGGTGGTGGTCGGGCCGGATGCGGACAAAGGGTTGCCACACGCCGCCAGCAACACCCCGGCCGCCACCAAGGCCAACCATGTACGAGCCCGCCCCACCACCGCCACACGGTAACGGAGGAACAACCCCATGACCAGGGATAAGGCCACATTCACCCAGGGTGCCGCCACCACCACTGCCCATGGTCAACCAGCCCTGATGGACATCGACGCCCTGGCCGTGCGGCTGGCCACCACCACCCGCCACGTACGCCGCCTGGTGGCCGAGAAGCGGGTGCCCTATGTCAAGGTCGGACACTTCGTCCGCTTCGACCCCTGCGACATCGCCGTCTGGATCGAAGCGCAGAAGGTGGATGGCTGAGGCGCTGCCGGAAGCGCGATCCGGTCGGTTCAGGCAGGTGAGGGAATGCACAGCGGCTGCTGGTGGCAACCACTGCGCTTGGGTGGTCCCGCGGAGTTCGTCCGCTTGATCACGATGATCCGGGTCAGTCGGCCGGCACCCCGAACAGTGCCTCGCCGATCCGATCGGCGGCGTCCCGTTGCATGGTCGGCGTCACATGGCTGTAGAGATTGGTGAACAGGGTGGGGTCGGCATGACCGAGGCGCTCCGCTGCCACTTTCGGGGCCACGCCACTGGCCAGCATCAGGGTGGCGCTGGTGTGGCGAAGTCCATGGGCGGTCAGCCGGGGAAGCCCGAGCTCCTCCGTGTAGGTGCCGAGGAGCCGCGACAGCCTCTGTGGGTGGTAGGCACCACCACCGGGCTTGGTGAAGACGAAGTCGCTGGCTTCGTAGTCGGCTGTGAGGAGTGCCTCTTCGGCTTGCCGGTCCCGCTGCTGCTTGAGCACGCCGACCAGTCCGGCGTCGAGGTCGATGGTGCGGACGGCGTCCCGGCTCTTGCCCATCGACGGCACGAGGTCGTGGCCCAGTGTTGAGGCGAACTCGATGACCCGGACGGTTCGCCGGTCGAGATCGACGTTCGGCCACCGGAGCCACACCAGCTCGCCGATCCGGAGCCCCGAACCGAGCAGGAACGCCCACACCGGCCACGTCCGGTCCCCTTCCATGAGGCCGAGGAACTCACGCGCCTGTTCGGGGCTCCAGTGCTTGGGAATCGACCGCTTCGGCCGGGGACGGGGAACCTGGGTCACCGGGTTGACGGGGATCATGCCGTTCGTCACCGCCAACTTGAAGGCGCCGGAGAGGGGGGAGCGGGCGAGGCGGACGGTGTTCGCCGACAGGCCCTTGGGCGGCAATGCGTTCCCCTCCTTGTCCACCCTCCGCTTGGTACTTCCCCCCTGGGAGAGCTTGCGCTGCCAGGCCAGGATCACGTCGGGCGTCACCTCGCGCAACCGCAGGTGCCCGAGGTGGGGACGCACGTAGTCCTCGGCGGAGTGGCGCTAGTCGAAGC
>JAJYWF010000041.1 GCA_021791635.1 Actinomycetes bacterium | reverse complement strand
TGCGGCCGACGACCGCCGGAGCAGGGCTGACAGCCCCTCTGTGAGATCGGCTCTGGGTACGTGGAGGCCCGCCCGGCGGCCCGGGCTCCTCGCCCTGGGCTCCATCGTCACCACCTTCACCCCGCCGGTGGAGCCCGGGGTGGAAGAACGTGTACAGACCGATGCCGAGCGCGGCCACCCCGAAGGGGATGATCGCGTTCAATTGATGGTCGAACAGGGGGAACAGGATGAAGCCCGACAGGAGGGCCGTCCAGGCCCACAGGATCAGGACGCTGCGGCGGTGCCCGTGACCCAGGCGGAGCAACCGGTGGTGGAAGTGGTCTCGGTCAGGCGTGTGGAAAGCCGTCCCGTGGGCGGTCCGGCGGATGAAGGCGAACGCCATGTCCACCAGCGGGACCCCCAGGATGAACACCGGGATGAACAGCGGGGCGAAGAAGAAGTACGTGGTGCCGCTCGTCGGCGAGGACAACGGGATGCGCCCGCCGATCACCATGGTGGACGCCGACATGAGCAGCCCCAGGAGCAGGGCGCCGGCATCGCCCATGAACATCCGGGCCGGGTGGAAGTTGAACGGGAGGAACCCCAGGCAGATCCCGCACGCCATGACCGCCACCAGCACGCCGACGTTGTCGGGGAGCAGCACGCCGAGCTGCATCAGCCGAATCCCGTAGACGGCGAGGGCTCCGGCACCGATGGCCACCACCCCCGCCGCCAGCCCGTCGAGACCGTCGATCAGGTTGATGGCGTTGGTGAGGGCGATGACCCACAGGGCCATGATCAGGGGGGTCACCCCCGGGGTCAGGGAGATGAAGCCGGCCAGCGGGACCTTGAACTCGTAGAGCGTCACCCCGAGGAAGTACAGGATCGTGGCCGCCAGAACCTGGCCGGCCATCTTGGCCGGGGCCGACATGTCCCTGGCGTCGTCGATGAGCCCCACGGCGAAGATGGCCGCCGCCGCCAGCACCACGCCGAGCGGCTCCGACGAGCTGGCGAACACGACCCGCAACGCCGGGATCACCGCCGCCGCGATCATCGCCACCAGGAACCCGACGAACATCGCCGCACCTCCCCCGTACGGCGTGGGCCGCTCGTGGACCCGGCGCTCGTCGGGCATGGCCACCAGCCCGACCTTGAGCGAGATCCACCGGGCCGGGACGCAGCACAAGGCCGTCACGCCGGCCGCCACTGCCAGGACCACCGCGTACCAGCCGATCGGCGGCATTGCGTCCGTGCCTCCGGTGCGGCCTCGGCTCAGCGGGAGCCGCGTGCTCCGGTGAGCGAGGGATAGGGAGGAAAGGCGGCACACAGCTCGGCCACCTCGGCCCGCACGGCGGCGACCTCGTCGTCGTGGCCACGCCGCCGGAGGGTCCTGGCGATCAGGGAGGCGACCATGGACATCTCCCCTGGGCCCATGCCGGCCGTGGTCTCGGCCGCGGTCCCGAGCCGGAGCCCCGAGGTCACGAACGGCGAGCGCGGGTCGTCGGGGATGGTGTTGCGGTTGCAGGTGATCCCGGCCCGGTCCAGCACCTCCTGGGCGTCCTTGCCGGTCAGATCGGGGTCGAACGTCCGGAGGTCGACGAGGAGCATGTGGTTGTCCGTGCCGCCCGAGACCAGGCGAAACCCCTCGGATGCCATCCCGGCGGCCAGGGCTCGGGCGTTCTCCACCACCGTCGAGGCGTACTCGGCGAACGCCGGCGTCGATGCCTGGGCGAAGGCCACGGCCTTGGCGGCGATGGCGTGCTCCAGCGGCCCCCCCTGCAGACCCGGGAAGACGGCGCTGTCGACCTTCTTGGCCAGGTCAGCCCGGCACACGATGGCGCCGCCACGGGGTCCCCGCAGCGTCTTGTGGGTGGTGAAGGTCACCACGTCGGCGATGCCCACCGGGCTGGGGTGGACCCCGCCGGCGATGAGCCCGGCCGGGTGGGCGGCGTCGAACATGAACAACGCCCCCACGGCGTCGGCGATCTCGCGGAAGGGCGCGGGGTCGATGACCCGGGCGTACGCCGTCGAGCCGGCGACGATGAGCTTGGGCTGCTCGGACTTGGCCAGGTCGGCGACCTGGTCGAAGTCGATCACCTCTCCCGCCGGATCGCTCACGGAGCCCCCACCCTGCGAACCGGCGGGGGTCACGCCGTAGGCCACGAAGCGCCAGATCCGGGACGTGATCGACGCCGGCGAGCCGTGGGTGAGGTGCCCCCCGTGGTCCAACCGCATGGCCAAGATGGTGTCCCCGGGCTCGAGCAGCGCCTGGTAGACGGCCAGGTTGGCGTTGGCCCCGGCGTGGGGCTGGACGTTGGCGTGCTCGGCCCCGAACAGGGCCATGGCCCGCTGCCGGGCCAGGTCCTCCACTTGGTCGATGACCTGGTTCCCTCCGTAGTACCGCCGGCCCGGGTACCCCTCGGCGTACTTGTTCGTGAGCACCGAGCCCGAGGCGGCCAACACCTCGGGCGAGGTGAAGTTCTCCGAAGCGATGAGCTGGAGGGTGCTGGACTGGCGCTCCATCTCCGCTTCGACCAGCGCCGCCACCTGGGGATCGGCCGCCAGCCAACCGGCGAAGGGGGACGGCGCCTGGAACCCGCTCACGTCGGCGCCCCCGGTTGCTCGAGGACGGAGATCTCCTCGACCCGGCGGTCGTGACGACCGTGCTCGGGCGTCGCCGCCAGGAAGGCGTCGATGGCGTCGATGGCCGTCGCCTCCCCGGTGGTCCGACCCCCCATGCACACGACGTTGGCGTGGTTGTGCCGGCAGGCCAGCGAGGCGGTGGTGGTGTCGTGGACCACAGCGGCCCGGATGCCCGGGACCTTGTTCGCCGCGATCGAGATCCCGATCCCGGTCCCGCAGACGCAGACACCCAGCTCGGCCCGGCCCCCGGCCACGGCCCGGCCCACGGCGGCCCCGAAGTCGGGATAGTCGACCGAGTGGTCGGCGTCGGTCGTGCCCAGGTCGTCGACTTGGTGACCCAGCCCGGCGAGGTGGTCGACGAGCACCCGCTTCAGCGCGTACCCGGCGTGGTCGGAGCCGGCGGCGATCCTCATCGCCCCACTGTAGCGATCGGTCGGGCTCGGTCCCGGCCGGACCTGGTCCCCCGCGGGCCGGCCAGCTACGCTGCCGGCGCGTGAGCCTCGACCCGCGAACTCCGGTGCTGGTAGGCGCCGGCCAGGTGACGAACCGACCCGACCCCCGGGTCGCCCTCGACCAGCGACCCGACCCGGTGATGCTCATGGTCGAAGCGGTGAGGGCAGCCGCCGAGGACTGCGACGGGACTCCATCCGGCGGGACTGCATCGGTCGGCCACCGGCTCTTGCGCCGGGTCGGCAGCCTTCGGACCATGGGCATCCTCACGTGGCGGATCCCCAACCCGGGCCTGGCGGTGGCGGCGGAGCTGGGCATCGAGCCGGCCGAGCAGGTATTGACGGCCGTGGGCGGGAACATGCCCCAGACGGTCCTCCACGACACCGCCCGGGCCGTGGCCCGCGGCGATCTGGACGTCGCGGTCATCACCGGGGCCGAGTGCGCCTACACCCAGCACGCCGCCCGCCGTGCGACGGGCGGGCCGTCCCTTCACTGGCCGACCCAGCCCCTCGACACCACCCCCGAGCCGGTGGTCTTCGGCACCGACCGCAGCCCGGCGACCGACCAGGAGGTGGCGCGCGGCATCCACCTGCCGATCCACGCCTACCCCCTCCTGGAGAACGCCCTCCGGGGAGCGCACGGGTGGACGCTCGACGAGCACCGATCCCGGATCGGGGAGCTGTGGGCCCAGTTCTCGAGGGTGGCGGCCGGCAACCCCTTCGCCTGGCTGCCCGAACCCCGTACCGCCGAGGAGATCACCCTTCCGGGTCCAAGGAACCGCCCCGTGGCCTTCCCGTACCCGAAGCTCTGCACCGCCAACCTCCAGGTCGACCAAAGTGCCGCCCTCATCTGCTGCTCGGTCGAAGCGGCGCGTGCCGCCGGTGTCCCCGAAGATCGCTGGGTGTTCCCGCTCTCGGGTGCTGACGCCCACGACCACTGGTTCATGTCCGATCGTCTCGAGCTCCACCGTTCGCCGGCCATCCGCACCGCCGGAGAGCGGGCCCTGGCCCTGGCCGGGATCGGGCTCGACGACGTGACGGCGGTGGACCTCTACTCGTGCTTCCCCTGCGCCGTCCAGATCGCCGCCGGCGAGCTGGGATTGGCCGTCGACGACCCGTCACGACCGCTCACGGTGACCGGGGGGCTCACCTTCGCCGGAGGGCCGGGGAACAACTACACCACTCACGGCATCGCCACCATGGTTGCCCGCCTGCGCCAGGCGCCGGGAACGGTCGGCCTGGTGACCGGGCTCGGCTGGTACGCCACGAAGCACGCGGTCGGCGTCTACGCCTCCCGTCCACCAGACCACGAGGGCGGCGACGGGTTCCGCTGGGAAGACGTCCAGGCGAGAGTGGACGCCGAGCCCGCCTGCCCGACCGACGTCGGGGCCACCGGGACGGTGACCGTGGAGACCTACACCGTCGTCTACGACCGGGACGGCGTACCCGGGCGCGGGATCTTCGCCTGTCGCACCCCGGCGGGGGCCCGGACCTGGGCCGAGAGCACCGACCGGGACGTGCTCGGCGACATCACCTCGACCGAGGGGATCGGGCGGACGGGCACCCTCGACGCCACCGGGGTGCTTGACCTGCACTGAGCCCCGAGGTGCCCCGTCGCGTCACGAGCTCAGCACCGCGTCGATCCGGTCCCACGGCAACGCACCGTCGCGCAGGCACGCCGGAGGTGTGGCAGTGCAGTCCACCACCGTCGACGGGATGCCGTCGCAGCACCCGCCGTCGACCACCACCGCCAGCTCCCCACCGGGGAACGCCGAGGCCACTTCGGCGACGGTGGTGCACGGCGGGTGGCCGTGGACGTTGGCACTGGTCACGGCCAGCGGTCCGGCGGCAGTGCACATCGACTGGACGAGGGCGTGGCGGGGTCGGCGCACCCCCACGGTGCCACCGCTTCCCAACCGGCGACCCAGCCCGTCGACGCCAGGGACCACCAGGGTCAGCGGTCCGGGCCAGAAGGAAGACGCCAGCAGGTCGGCCACCTCGGGCCACTGCCCGGCCACCTCGGGGATCTGGTCGTCGGCACCGATCAGCACCGGGAGCGCCAGGTCCGCCGGTCGACCCTTGGCGGCGAACACGGCGGCCAGGGCGCCAGGGCGGTCGATCCGTGCGGCCAGTCCGTAGACGGTGTCGGTGGGCAGAGCGACGACGAGCCCCTGCTCGAGCGCCTCGAGCGCTTCGACGCCATCGGGCGGGATCACGGTGGACCGCTCCGTCCTACCACGGCCCGCTCTCTTCCGGCCAGGTCCTTGACGATGCGAACCGGGTCCAGCCCCACCCGTCGGGCCAGCGCCGTCGCCGCTCCGATCTGGTGGGGTGCCATCTCCACCACCACCGCGGCCGGCCGGGCCAGCCAGCGGCCGGCCCCGCACAGCACCGCCTCCACGCCGGCCAGTCCCGGCGTTCCGTCGCTCCCGGCACCGGCCACCAGAGCGCCCACCGGCTCCCGACGGACCTCGGGATCGAGCCGGCCCCACTCTGCTTCGCTCACGTAGGGGGGGTTCGACACCACGAGATCGACCCGACCCGCCAGCTCCACCGGCAGCGGATCGAACCAGCTCCCGCCGAGGAGCCGGACCCGACGGACCACCCCGGGCGTGTCTCGGTCCACCCGTTCCAGGTTCTCACCGGCCAGCGCCAGCGCCTCGGGGTCCACGTCGGTCGCCCAGACCAGGGCATCGGGGCGTTCGGTGGCGATGGACAGGGCGACGGCGCCCGACCCGGTGCCGAGGTCCACCACCACGGGATCCCGGACCGGGTGGACTTCGGCCAGGGCCGCCTCCACCACCTGTTCGGTCTCGGGCCGGGGGATCAACGCCCGGCGGTCCACCGACAGCTCCAACGAGCGGAACGACCACTCCCCCAGGACGTACTGGAGCGGCTCCCCACCGAGGCGAGCGTCGACGAGCCGGTCGACACGGGCCCGCACCGATCCCTCCCCGCCGCCGGTGGCCTCGGCCTGTTCGACCACCCATCGGGCCTCGACCGACGACCCCAGCCGGGCAGCTACCTCGCGTTCCCACCCGTAGCCGGTCACGCGTCCTCCACCAGCTGCCGGGAACGGCGATCGGCGCACAGGGCGTCGGTCAGCTGGTCGAGGTCGCCGGCCAGGATCTGATCCAGCTTGTGGAGGGTCAGGCCGATCCGGTGATCGGTCACCCGGTTCTCCCGGAAGTTGTACGTGCGGACCTTCTCCGAGCGTCCACCCCCACCCACCTGGCTGCGGCGCTGGATCGACAGCTCGAGATCCCGCCGGTCCTCCTCCGCCTTGCGCACCCTGGCCCGCAGGACGGTCATGGCCTTGGCCCGGTTCTTGATCTGGCTCTTCTCGTCCTGCATGGACACGACGATCCCGGTGGGGAGGTGGGTGATGCGCACGGCCGAGTCGGTCGTGTTCACCGACTGACCCCCGGGTCCCGTCGAGCGGAACACGTCGATCCGCAGGTCCGACGGGTCGATCGACACTTCCACGTCGTCGACTTCGGGGAGCACGGTCACCGTGGCGGCCGACGTGTGCACCCGACCCTTGGCCTCGGTGACGGGCACCCGCTGGACCCGGTGGGTCCCGCCTTCGGAGGCCAGCCGGCTCCAGGCATCGGTACCCCTGACCACGAAGACCACTTCGTTCAGCCCGTCGCGCTCCGAGGGGCTCTCCGAGAGCACTTCGAGCTTCCAGCCCCGTCGCCCGGCGTAGCGGGCGTACATCTCGAAGAGATCCCGGGCGAACAGGTTGGCCTCCTCACCGCCTTCGGCCCCCCGGATCTCCATGATCACGTTCCGCCCCTCGTGGGGATCCTTGGGTTGGAGCAACGCCCCCAATCGCTCTCCGAGCTCGGCGATCGAGGTCTCGGCCGACGCCACCTCGGCTTGGAGGACCTGGCGGTCCTCGCCGGTGGACTCCTCGAGCATCTCTCGGGCGATGGCCAGGTCGGACCTCACTTGGCCGAGAGAGCGCCATGCCGCCACGATCTCGCCCAGCTCGTGGTGCCGGCGAGAGAGGTCCCGCAGACGGGTGGGGTCTGACCCGGTCAGCGGGTCGGCCAGCTCGGCCTCCACGGCGTCGTACTCGTGCTCCAGCTCCGCCAGTCGGTGGTCCAGGTTCGGTTCGGTGCTCACCGTCTCGGGTCCGTGACGGCAGAGCCTGCCGGCTGCGTGGTCAGCGGCGGACCGACTTCTTGGCGCCCCGGGTCCCGTAGCGGCGCTGGAAGCGCTCGACACGGCCGCCAGAGTCCACGAGCTTCTGCTTGCCGGTGAAGAACGGGTGGCACTCGTTGCACAGCTCGACGTGCAGCTCGGGCTTCGTGGAGCGGGTGGTGAAGGAGTTGCCGCACGAGCACTTCACGGTGGCCTCGACGTAGTCGGGGTGGATGTCTGCCTTCATGGAATGCCCTTGCCTTTCTCGGGTGGATCGCTCCGTCGCACCGGGGCGCCATTCTACGGGTCGCCGGGTCAATCGGTGCACGGACCGGGTGGATCAGTTGCTCGGCGTGGGCCCCTTGGCGATCTCAGCCAGGAACTCGTCATTGCTCTTCGTGGTCCGGATCTTCTCCATGAGCAGCTCCAGGCCCGACGCCGCGTTCCCGTCACTGGCCAGGGCGTTCAGCACCCGGCGCAGCTTCCACACCTGCTGGAGCTGGCCCCGGTCGAAGAGGAGCTCTTCATGGCGCGTGGAGCTGGCGTTCACGTCGATGGAGGGGTACAGGCGTCGCTCGGCCAGGCGGCGGTCCAAGCGCAGCTCCATGTTCCCGGTCCCCTTGAACTCCTCGAAGATCACTTCGTCCATCTTCGATCCGGTCTCGACCAGCGCCGTAGCCAAGATGGTGAGGGACCCACCCTCCTCGATGTTCCGGGCGGCGCCGAAGAACTTCTTGGGAGGGTAGAGAGCCCCCGAGTCCACACCGCCGGACATGATCCGGCCGGTGGCCGGGGCGGCGAGGTTGTACGCCCGGGCCAGCCTGGTGATGCCGTCGAGGATGATGACCACGTCGATCCCCATCTCCACGAGCCTCTTGGCCCGCTCGATGGCCAGCTCGGCCACCGTGGTGTGCTCTTCGGACGGGCGGTCGAAGGTCGACGCCACGACCTCGCCCTTCACCGACCGACGCATGTCCGTGACCTCTTCGGGCCGTTCGTCGACCAGGAGGACCATCAAGTGGACTTCGGGGTTGTTGGCTTCGATCGAGTGGGCGATCTGCTTCATGACCGTGGTCTTGCCGGCCTTGGGCGGTGACACGATGAGCCCCCGCTGCCCCTTCCCGATCGGGGCCAGCAGGTCCACGATCCGTGCCGTCACGTTCTCCTTGGATCCGGGCATCTCCAGGTGGAGCCGGGAGTCGGGGAACAGCGGCGTCAGGCTCTCGAAGCGTGGGCGGTTCTTCGCCTCTTCGGGATCCATGCCCGACACGGTGTCGATGCGAAGGAGGGCCGGGTACTTCTCGTTGCTGGCGGCCGGCCGGCACGCCCCTTCTATGGCGTCACCCTTGCGGAGGGCGAACTTCCGAGCCTGGCTGATGGAGACGTAGACGTCCTTCCCCGACGGGAGGTACCCGTCGCATCGAAGGAACCCGTACCCCTCGTCACGCAAGTCGAGCAGACCTTTCACCTCCACCAGCTCGCCCTGGTAGGGGGCGTCCTGGCTGCCTCCGCCCTGGAGCTCCCCGCCGCTCCCGGTGGTGCGGTCCCTGCCGCGGCGACGCCGTCCCCGCCGGTTGCCGGCCTCGACGTTGCCGGGCTGGTTCGTCTGGCGGTTCTGCTGGCCCGAGGGCCTCTGACCGTTCGGACCCCGTCCGGCCGACGGCTGGGGTCGGGCCGGGGCTTCGGGGTCGGGAGCACCGGAGGCACCCCTCTCGGCGGAGACGTCCTCCGAGGCCGGCGTCGGGTCGGCAGCCGTCCGGGTCTCGACGGGCTTCACGACCTTCTCGGCCGCCGGCGGGGTCTCGGCGGGCTTCACCTCTGGTGGCGGTGAGGAGGTTCGAGCCTCTCCGTTCGACGAGCCGTTGGCCGACGGCGCAGAGGGTCCATCGGCGACGACGTTCACACCGGTGGCGGTGAGGATGCTGTCGATGATGTCGGCCTTCTTCGTGCGCGAGGTGGTCTTGATAGCCATCGCCTGGGCGATGGCGTGGAGCTCGTCACGCTCCTTGGATTCGAGCACCGACCGTTCGAGCTGCTGTTCGGCAGTCATCGGCCTCCTATCTCGTGAGGACCGCCCCTCGTGTGGGATCACCACAGGAAGAACGGAGGAACAGACACCGGGAGAAGGACGAGCGACGTGCAAGCCTGCCCCCGTCACCACCGGCTCGGGCTGGGCGACCGGGCCGTTCAGAGCCCGCGACGAACGCACCGTGGCGCTGATGGGATGACTTCATGATAGCGGATCGGCAGCGCTCGGGCAACAGGAGTGGTCACCCCGCTGTCGTCCCGGGCACCCCGGAAGCCGGACCGAGCCCTCAGACCGACAGCTCGGCCAAGATGGCCTCCAGATCGGCGTCGACCGCTTTGGGGACGGTGATCTGGCTGATGCCAAGGTCGGGATCCTTCAGGCCATGGCCGGTGAGCACGCACACGACCGTCGACCCGGCCGGGACGCCGACCTTCATCAGGCCGGCCACCGAGGCCGCCGAAGCCGCTTCACAGAACACGGCCTCCTCCTCGGCCAGGAAACGGTAGGCGGCCAGGATCTCCTGATCGCTCACGGCACCGATGGCGCCACCGGACTCGGCCGCCGCCGCGGTGGCCGAGTACCAGCTGGCCGGGTTCCCGATCCGGATGGCCGTGGCCACCGTCTCGGGATGCTCCACCGGGTGCCCCAGGACGATCGGCGCCGCTCCTTCGGCCTGGAAGCCGAGGAGCCGGGGCAGCTTGGTGGACCGACCCACCTCCCGGTACTGCAGGTACCCGCGCCAGTAGGCCGTGATGTTGCCGGCGTTCCCGACCGGGATGCAGTGCACGTCGGGAGCGTCGCCCAGCACGTCGACGATCTCGAAGGCGCCGGTCTTCTGCCCTTCGATCCGGTCGGGGTTCACCGAGTTCACGATGGTGACCGGCGCTCTGGAGGGCAGCTCGCGCACGATGTCCAGCGCCTGGTCGAAGTTGCCGCGGATCTGGAGCACTCGCGCCCCGTGCATGAGGGCCTGGGCCAGCTTGCCCAAGGCGATGTGCCCCTCGGGAATGAGGACGGCACAGGCCAAGCCGGCCCGGGCGGCATAGGCGGCGGCCGACGCCGAGGTGTTGCCGGTCGACGCGCACACGACCGCCTTGGCTCCGCGCTCGACGGCCTTGGAGATGGCCATCGTCATGCCGCGATCCTTGAACGAGCCGGTCGGGTTCGCCCCTTCGACCTTCAACCACACGCCGGCCCCAACCCTCTCGGACAGGCGTGGCGCCGCCACGAGCGGCGTGCCTCCTTCGAGCAGGGTGACCACAGGCGTCTCCTCGGTGACGGCCAGGAGATGGCGGTACTCCTCGACCACCCCACGCCATCCGCCAGCCGTCGTCACGGGCCATCCACTCCGTCCTCGGGCACGATCACCCGGAGCACGCCCCCCACGCGGTCCACTGCGCCGAGGCGGTGGAGATCGGCGAGGGTCTCTTGGACGTCGCCTTCGAGCGCGGTGTGGGTGAGGAAGATCAATCGAGCCTCCTGGCCCAGCCCGACCTGCTCCATGACCCTGATGGAGACCTTGTGGTCTCCGAACACCGCGGCGACGGCGGCCAGTACACCCGGCTCGTCAGCCACGTCGAGGCTCAGGTAGAAGGTCGACCGGAGCTCGGCCATCGGGTGCACCGGCGTGGCCCGGCGGCGTGGCGCCGGCGTGGCCACCCCGGCCCGCAGGTTCCGGGAGGCGTCGACCAGATCACCCAGGACGGCGCTGGCCGACGGCCGGCCCCCGGCTCCACGCCCGTAGAGCATGAGCTCGCCGCAGGCGTCTCCTTCGACGAAGACTGCGTTGAAGGCACCCCTCACCGACGCCAGTGGGTGCGAGCGGGGCACCATCCCGGGGTGCACCCTGACGGAGATCTCGGGCCCTCCACCCACTTGCTCGGCCACGGCGAGGAGCTTCACCACGTACCCCAACCGGTCGGCGAAGGCCACGTCGGCGGCACGGACCCCGGAGATCCCCTCCCGCCAGACGTCGGCCAGAGACACCTCACTGCCGAAGGCCAGGCCGGCCAGTATGGCCGCTTTGGCTGCGGCGTCGTACCCTTCCACGTCGGCCGTGGGGTCCCCTTCGGCCAGGCCCAGTCGCTGGGCCTCGGCCAGCGCCTCGGCGTAGTCGATGCCTTCCTCGCCCATGCGGGTGAGGATGTAGTTCGTCGTCCCGTTGACGATGCCGGTGACCCGTCGGACCCGCTCACCGGCCAGCGACTGGCGCAGGGCGCGGACCACCGGGATCGCCCCTCCCACTGCGGCCTCGTAGAGCAGGTCCACGCCGTGGGCTTCGGCGAGCGCGGCCAGACCGGCCCCGGTCTCGGCCAACAGCGCCTTGTTCCCCGTGACCACGGGACGTCCGGCGCGCAGCGCCGCTTCCACCAGCTCCCGAGCCGGGTCGATCCCCCCCATCAGCTCGACCACGACGTCCACCCCAGGCCCGGTGACCAGTGACGCGGCGTCGTCCGTCAACAGTTCGGTGGGCACGACGGGCGGGCGAGGGCGTCCGAGGTCGCTCACGGCGATCCCCACCAGCTCCAGCTCTACGCCGGTGCGGGCGGCGATCGCGGCCCGTTCCGAGATCAGCATCTCGGCCAGCGCACCACCCACGTTTCCGCACCCGAGCAGTGCCACCCGCACCGGGCCCGGGTCGGGTGCGTCGGCGGCCATCTCCCTACGGTACCGCCTCCTTCGGACCAGGTCCGAAGACGCCGATCGACCCGACCTGCCGCCGGGTGTGCTCAGACCTCGAGCCGCAGCAGGTCGTCGAGCGTCTCGCCCCGGACGACGACCCGGGCACGGCCTGTGGCCACGAACACCACCGGCGGACGGGGGACCTTGTTGTAATTCGATGCCATGGAGTAGCCGTAGGCACCGGTCACGGGAGTGGCGAGGACGTCGCCGACGGCGAAGTCGGCCGGAAGGCGGGCTTCTGCCACCACCACGTCACCGCTCTCGCAGTGCTTCCCCACCACCCGCACCGGACGGGGACGGAGCGCTCCGGGCTCCCGGGGGAGGAAGGCCTCGTACCCGCTGCCGTAGAGCACCGGGCGCGGGTTGTCGCTCATCCCGCCGTCCACCGACACGTAGGTCCGGATGCCGGGAATCTCCTTGACCGTCCCCACCGTGTAGAGCGTCATGCCGGCCGTGGCGACGATCGACCGCCCGGGCTCGGCGGTGACCCGCACGTCCGGCGCCACACCGGCCCGCCGACAGGCGTCGTGGGTGGCCGCGGCCCACTCGGCTTGGCCCGGAGCAACCTCTCCGTTCACGTAGGGCACTCCCAGCCCTCCGCCCACCACCAGCTCGGCCAGCCCGAGTGGGGCGAAGAACCGGCCGATGATCTCGGCCGCCTGCTCGAAGTGCCCGACGTCGAACACCTGGCTGCCGATGTGGGCGTGGATGCCGACCAGCTCCACCCCGGGCATCAGCTCGGCCGCCGCAACCGCTTCGGCCGCCGCACCCGAGAGCATGGAGAAGCCGAACTTCGAGTCGGCCTGACCCGTGCGCACGTACTCGTGGGTGTGCACCTCGACGCCCGGGGTCACCCGGACCAGGACGCGGGGCCGGTGCCGTGTGGGACCGGCGGACCCCCGGGCGTGCTCGGGACCGTCCACCAGGCGCCCCAACCGGGCGAGCTCGTCGAACGAGTCGACGACGATCCTCCCCACCCCCACCTCCAGGGCCCGGGCCAGCTCGGACTCGGACTTGTTGTTCCCATGGAGGACCAGGTGCTCGGGCGGGACACCGGCGGACAGGGCCACGTGCAGCTCGCCGCCGGTCGACACGTCCAAGTACATCCCCTCTTCATGAGCCAAGACGGCCATCGCCCGGCACAAGAACGCCTTGGTGGCGTAGGCCACCCCCTCGCCCCAGGCCGCGCGAGCCTCACGGCAGCGATTGCGCAGATGGGCCTCGTCGTACACGAACAACGGGGTCCCGAGCTCACCGGCCAGGTCCACCAGGTCGACACCACCGACGGTGAGCCTGCCTCGGGGTCCCACTTCAGCCGTGTCGGGCAGCAGGCGGGGCTCCGGAGGGGCACTTCGCGGGTCCGAAGGCGGGCCGGGTCGGACAGCGGGAGAGCGGCGCGCCATGGTGCCCGAGGATACGGCAGGGCACGGCGGACGAGTACCATCGCCCCCGGGGCCACCCTTCGGGTTCCCGACGACACACAGCCCGTGCGGCCCCGGTCGTAGGGCATCGAGTCGTCAGGACCGCCGGTCGTGGGACACCCCGCCCCAGTAGCTCAGTGGATAGAGCACCGGCCTCCGGAGCCGGGAGCGCAGGTTCGAGTCCTGCCTGGGGCGCCGAGAGGTCTTCACGTTTTACGTGGGACCCACTTCACGTTTCGAGCTGTCGTCATTGCCCGTCGTGGCACAGAGGTGCGACACGCCCCGTCGGATGGTCAGCGAGAGCTGAGGTCCGGTGCCGGCGGCCAGGTACCCGAACCCCGCCGGATCAGCCGCTCGTCGGGAGGTACTTGGCGAAGGAGACCGAGGTCGGGGGCGCTTCGGTCGGAGGCGTGCTCCCCCAGCGGGAGTACACCACGGTCTCGGTCTCGGTGCCACCGTGGGACGTGGCGCTGAAGGTGACGCTGACAAGCGTGTGCGGGTTCCCGGCGGCCACGAGGATGACGACGCGGGCCTGCGTCCCCAACTCGGTGACTGCTTCGTGTCCACCGATCCTCACGACCCGTTGGCCGTCGACAGTGGCGGTGCCCAGGTTCGTGAGGCCGGCCGGGAACGTGAGCCCGGAGAGGTACGAGTTCAGCGTCGTATCGGCGAGCACCGCTTCGTACTGGCGACGCAGCGCCGATGTCGCCGATGTCGCCGGCAGGGCCAGCCACTTCCCGCCGGCCGCCTCGGCACGAGCCGGTGTCATGTCGAACCCGATCTCGAGCCCCCCGACATTCCCCTCGACGTAGCACGTGCCCGGGACGCAGCGGTCCTGGTACACGGAGGACCCGGACACGAACATCTGGCTCCCGGTGTCCGACGTGGACTGCTGGCTCTCGGTGCTCTTTGTGCCGCCGGCGCGGGTTACCGTGACCACCACCGTCACCGACCCTTTCAGATAGGCGGCGAACAGCGCGCCCCGGAGCACCTGGCCGGGTGACTCGACCGCCGGAGCCTTGGGCGATGGCCTGGTGGCGGCGTAGGCCCCCGCGCCGGCCAGGACCATCACGACCACCGTGGCCACCATGATCATGGTCCTGGCGCGCCTCTTCGGTCGCGCCGGGAGAGAGTCGCCGGAGGCCAGCGGGTCGGGCCACTGGGGAGTCGGTTCCGATTGTGCCGGCGCGGCGGATGCGGCGCGGGTCTCGGGCGGGTACCACCTCCCGTCCGACGCTTGCCAATACCCCGGACCCTGCGGGGTCTCACTCATGAAGCCTCCCCCTGGGCACTCACAAATGCTCTCGGTCAACCGTAGCGGCGTGGGTGGCGACGTGCCGGGGGAGCATTCTGTGTGGTCGCCGCCGTCACCGTCGTCGTCGGAACACGTTCTGGTGGCTCGACCGGAACTAGCACGATGTCCCGCAGAGCTGGTAGGGGACGACCTTGCCCCCGCTCCCGACGTAGGCCACCTTCGCCTCGCTTCCCCCACAGTGGGCTGTTCCCAGGATCGGCAACCCCGACGGCGTGGTCCCCACCCGGTGCAGTGGCACACCGCTGGGAGTCGGCATCGGTCCCCCGTCGGCCGAGTACTCCCCTCCGCACGCCAGGATCTTCGGCGGTGGCCCCACCAGGGACCAGGTGCCGAAGGCCAAGTAGCTGTAGCCCATGAATGCGCCGAACAGGACGGCGCCGACGACGAGGACCGCCGGCAGGATGACCCGACGACGGAAGACACCACTGCCCGACGTACGCCGTCCGGGCGGAGAGCCGAGCACGAGGAGCGCCCCGACCACGACCTCGGACGTGGCCAGGGTGAGCCACCACACGCCGTCGATCAGCAGTGGAGCGAGGAAGAGCCCGACGAGGACCAGGACGACGACGACTTTACGCTCGAACCCCCACGGTCGCCGTGGAGGTTCGAGGTCTTCCCAGTAGCCGACGTACTCGGGCGGCGGGACCCGGACCACGGGAACCTCATAGGCGTGGTACCGACCCTCGAACTCGGCCCCCTTCAGATCGTCGACGGTGGAGCGGAAGGCCGGCAGGGGCTCGTCGACGGGGGTCGGGCTCACGCTGTCGGGAGCGCCGACCACCTGATCGGGCCGGCTGTCTACCACCCGATCGTCCAGCGGCTCAGGCTCGTCAGCCCCCGGGCCCCCCGGCACGTCGCCCACGATCCCAGTCTACGGTCCACGATCCCGCCACCTCAGGGGCACGCCCACCGGGTTGCCGTGGGAGGAGCTCAGCCGGCGGCGTTGGCGAGTGTGTTCTTCGACGATGTCCCGCCGTATGTGGGGCCCTGGACGGTCACGAGCGTCCCGATCGGGGTCGTCGGCCAGAGGCTGGCGGCTGTGGCCAGCTGCATCTCCACACACCCGTTGCTCTGGGGGAACCCGTAGCTGGCACGCGAGTAGTAGTGCAGCGCGTCGCCGCCGTCGAAGTAGCTCACCCACGGGACTGTTGTGATTGTGTAGTGGGTACCTGTCACGTCGGTGCCCGACATGTGCGACTCCTGGACGTGCTCGAAGACCTCGAACGTGCCGTTGTGCGTTGTGGCGCCACGGGTGCCGGTGTTCACCGCGATGTTGGAGAATTTGAGTGTCCCGTTCACCCAGGCTGTGAGGTGCTCAGGCAGTGTCTTGGTCACCAACACGTACGTGTACGGTGTGGCGTTGGCCTTCTTGGCCGCCACGTCGGCCAGCAGGGTCGACCAGACTTGGGGCCCGGGCAGGCCGTCGACGGAGAGCCCGTTCTCGCGCTCGAACTCCATCACCGCACCCTTTGTGATGACCGTCCAGTAGCCCTGGATCCACTGGGAGGTGAGCTGCGAGGGCAGCGTCGTCCATCGCCAGGTCAGTGTCCCCGGTTGGGGCTCGGCCATGTCCTGGGGCGCCGGGGTGGACGGCGGGGAGTAGGAGAGCGGCAGGTACCCCAGCTCGGCCAGCAGCTCCTGGAGCCGAAGCGTGCTCCCTGTGGCGACGGTGAACTTGACGGTGGTCGACTGGGCCAGGCGGTTCCCGTTGGCACCGTGGATGCCGTTCACCCCACCCGGTACGGTCAGCGTCTCGCTCGACGCCGGGACGAACGGAGCGTCGGGATGGAACACGAGTGTGTCCGATCCCGAACGCACCCAACGCCCCGCCACCGGAGGTGTGAGGGTAGGCGATGCACCGCCCGCGGCCAACGCCGCCGTGAACCGGATGCGGAGCGACGCGTTGGAAGCGACGTTCTTGCCCCCTGTCGCCGGTGTGGTGGAACGGACGGCGAACGGGTCGGCTGTGACCACCGAGATCTTCCCCTTCTTGGATCCCGCCGGCGCCGACCCGTTCCTGCCCGAGCCGCCCGAGCCCTGGCCGGTCCCCGTCACCGTCCCAGGGGCCGACGTGCTCGAGGACACCGCCACGTAGACGACCCCACCGGCGACGAGCAGAATCCCCAATACGATGGGGATCACGAAGGACCTCCGGCGCCGACCCGGCGCTCCGTGGGCTGCGAGGGCCTGCATCGTTCTCCTCGTTCCTCCACTTCCGGTTGCGCTCCCGGGCGCTCCCCGGAAGTGCTGAGTCGGATCCCGTCCGCCCCGGTCAGATGGTCTCCAAACTACCGGCCACCATCGATACGGAGCGCGCGCCCCGGCATCCGGCGGCTCCCGCCGAGGCGGTCGGCGGGCGACCTCTTCCGTCCCGTTTCGGGCGCCCACCAGGTGCGACGAGGCGGTTACCCCGGCGATCGTAGAGGTTCCAGCCTGAGAGCTCGCCAAGAGACCGGCCGAGCGGCACTGTTGCTCACATTCGCTCGGGTGCCTCGATGCCCAGCAGCTCGAGGCCGTCGGCCAGGATCCGGGCGGTCACGTCGGCCAGGAGGAGCCGGCTGCGGCGGGTGACCTCGTCGGGGGCCTTCAGCACCGGGCACTGTTCGTAGAACGCGGTGAACGAGCTGGCCAGGTCGTAGAGGTACGTGCAGAGCTTCGAAGGCGAGCTGGACGCCGCGACGGAGCTGACGGCCTCGCCGTAGCGGAGGAGCTGGAGGGAGAGCGCCCGCTCCGCCGGCGCGGCCAGGACCGGAGGTACCGAGGGGTCGGGGACCGCGACTCCCCCTCGGCGGAATATGGAGCAGATCCGGGCGTGGGCGTACTGGAGGTAGGGGCCGGTGTCCCCCTCGAACGCCAGCATCCGGTCCCAGTCGAAGACGTAGTCGCGTACCCGGTCACTCGACAGGTCGGCGTACTTCACGGCCCCGATCCCCACCGCCCGCGCCAGCCCGGACCGGTCGACACCCCGAGGAGGGTCGGCCCGGTCACCGGCAGGGGCTGGGGCAGGGGTAGCGGCACCGGCACCAGCGGCGGCACCGACAGCGGCAGCCCGGTCGTCCAGTGCCGCCGTGGCCCGGGCCAAGGCTTCGGCCAACAGGTCGGATAGCTTCACCGACTCCCCCGAGCGGGTCTTGAACATCTTCCCGTCCGCTCCGAGCACGCTGCCGAATGCCACGTGCTCGGCCACCGCCCCTCCCGGCCCCTTCGGCAGCCACCCGGCCATGGCGGCCACGGCCATGCACATGGAGAGGTGCTGGGACTGGGGTGCCCCGACGACGTAGAGGATCCGACCGGCCCCGAGACGGTCCACCCGGTCCCTGATGGCGGCCAGGTCGGTGGCGGCGTAGCCGTAGCCACCGTCGGACTTCTGGACGATCAGCGGCAGCGGCTCGCCGCGGCGGTTCGTGAACCCCGGCGGGAAGACGCACCGGGCACCGTCGTCGACCACGAGGAGCCCGAGCCGGTCCAGGTCGGCGACCACCTCGGGGAGCATCGGGTTGTAGAAGCTCTCCCCCACGATGTCGTCGTCGGTGAGGAGCACGCCGAGCTCGGCGTAGACCCGGTCGAAGTACCGCACGCTCTCGGACACCAGCACCCGCCACAGGCGAACGGTGTCCGGATCGCCCGACTGGAGAAGGACGACCCTCCGCCGGCTGCGCTCGGCAAACTCCTGATCACGATCGAACGATGCCCGGGCCGCCTGGTAGAAGCGGTTGAGATCGCCGACCGAGAGCTCGTTGGCCGCCTCCTGCTCCCCCACGTCCAACAGGTGCTCGATGAGCATCCCGAACGGGGTGCCCCAGTCACCGATGTGGTTCTCCCGCACGACCCGGTGACCCAGGCGGTCGAGCACCCGGCACAGGGAGTCGCCGATGATCGTGGAGCGCAGGTTTCCCACGTGCATCTCCTTGGCCACGTTCGGGGCCGAGTAGTCCACGACCACGGTGACCGGCCGGTCGGTGGCAGGGACGCCCAGGCGGTGGTCTCCGGCCAGCGCCGCGACCTGCTCGGCGACGAAATCAGACCGGAGCGTGAAATTCACGAACCCCGGACCGCTGAGCTCCACCGTCTCGCAGAGGTCGTCCAGCGAAGCCGCGGCGATCACCTCCCCGGCCACCTCCCGTGGCGGACGTCCCAGGGACTTGGCCAGGGCCAGGGCGCCGTTGGCCTGGTAGTCGGCGCGATCGGACTCCCGGAGCACCGGATCGGCCCCCGGTGCGAGGGTATCGAACGCGGCCTGCAGTCGCTCGCTGAGGATCGCCAGGGGATCGGCCACGAACCATCTTGGCATTCCACCGTGCCCGACCAGGCACCCGGGTGCAGCCGATGGGAGCCGACGAGCGCCGCCGCGCCGACGTCGGTCAGACCTCGGGGGCCCCCATCAATCCGTCGTTCATCCCGTAACGGTGGACCGGGCCGAAGAAGCCCTGCTCCAAAAGGCCGTAGCCGACATTGCCGTCGTAGCTGAACGTGGCCAGGTGGTCCACGATCCCGTACTGCCCGATGCCCTTCACGTCGTCCACGTCGAGCACGAGCCCTTGGACCACCGGATCGGGGCCGTGATACATCCCATGGCGCCAGTCGGCGTCGATGCCGTACCCGGTTCCCACCGAGATGTAATTGGCCAGGAGCGAGACACACTCGATCTCGGTGCCGGACTCGGGAAAGCGCAGCAGCGAGCTGCGCACGACGCGGGTCCCGGGCTCGATGAGGTGCTCGTGCTCCACCGGACCCAGCTCGTCGTGCGGTCGCCCGGGATCGCACCAGACCCGTTCGGCCTGGACCAGCGGCCTCGCGCCGTCGTCGGTCTCGTGGCAGATGTAGAAGATGGCATGGTCCCCGAACTGCATCGGGTAGTAGTTCCACATCCCGGGGAGGACCAGCTCGCCCTGACGGATACCGCCGGGCTCGGGCTCGCCTACCGGACGGATGCCCCACGACCGGTCCCGGTTGCCCCAACACCGGTCCGTCGGCAGGGTGATCTCCTGCCCGCCGACGACCAGGGTGCCCGACCACGTCCCGGTCTGGGCCAGGCGCTGGGTGTCGAAGACGACCTTCTCCTTGCTCCGGATGAACTGGCGAGGCTCGGCGATCGCCGGCGTGTGGCCTTCCCAGGTGACGTCCATCGACACCGGGAGCGTGCCTGTACCGGTCGGGTCTGCGTCCGTGGACCGGCCCGGCTCCACCACCACCCGCAGCCGCTCCAGTGGTTCGATCACCTCCACCCGGAACGGGCCGACCGAGGTGTCCCGGCGGTCGCCGAGGGGTGCCGAGGCGCGCACGATGTACTGGCGGTCACCGAGCCGGACGTCGACGAAGGCGTCCACCACCCCGAGGTTCGGGTACTGACCGAACCCGAAGATGGCGAACCAGTCTGCACCGCATGGGTGCATGTTGAAGTAGTAGCGGTCGTAGAAGTTGCGGTCGCTGGTGGCCGGGTGCCGGATGAGCTCGGGAGCCTGGTGGACGGGGAAGTCGTCCCACTGCGACAGGGTCACGCCGCCGCCTCAGCCGGGGTGGCAGGCGCAGGCGCCGCCGCAGGCGCCGGGAGCCGGCGCACCGCACATCCCGGCGCTTCCCATCGGCTCGGAGGCATGGCCGGTGGTGGCGAAGACGGGGATCAGCCGGACGGCGCCCACGTGGCCCGACGGGCAGGTGGCCGGGGCGTCGGCATCGGCCATCGGACGCCGCTCCTCGTACACCGAGTCGCAGGTCTTGCAGCGGTAGTCGTATCGGGGCACGTTCGAACCTCCCAGGCCATCCTACCGAGCCCGGTGCCGCTCACACCGCGGAGCACACGAGGTCGCCCAGGGGGCAGAATGGCTCCATGGCTCCCTCCCGCCCCGCTCCCCGCCCCGGGTCCGACCCCGGCTCCCATCCTGGCTCCCACCCCGACAGCTTCGGGTCCCGCTCCACCTTGGAGGTGGGCGACCGCAAGTTCGAGATCTTCCGGCTCGGCGCCGAGCCGCTGACCGCCGGCCACGACGTCGACCGCCTGCCCTACAGCATCAAGGTCCTCTTGGAGAACCTCCTCCGCCACGAGGACGGTGTACGGGTCACCGCCGCCGACGTCGAGGCGATGGCTTCGTGGGGACGCCATCCCGACGCCCACGGGGTGAACGCCGGTGACGAGGCACGGGAGTTCGCCTTCACCCCCGAACGCGTGCTCATGCAGGACTTCACCGGGGTGCCGGCAGTGGTGGACCTCGCCGCCATGCGTGATGCGCTGGCCGTGCTCGGCGGTGATCCGGCCCGCATCAACCCGCTGGTCCCCGTCGAGCTGGTGATCGACCACTCGGTCATCGCCGAGCGCTCCGGCACGCCCGACGCCTTCGAGGAGAACGTCGACATCGAGTACGAACGCAACATCGAGCGCTACCAGCTCCTGCGTTGGGCTCAGGGCTCGTTCGACCGGTTCAGGGTGGTGCCCCCCGGGACCGGCATCTGCCACCAGGTGAACCTGGAGTACCTGTCCCGGGTGGTCTTCGCGACCCCCGACGGCCGGGCCTTCTGCGACACCCTGGTCGGCACCGACTCGCACACCACGATGGTCAACGGCCTCGGAGTGCTCGGCTGGGGGGTCGGCGGCATCGAGGCCGAGGCAGCGATGCTGGGACAGCCACTGTCCATGTTGATGCCGCCCGTCGTCGGGTTGCATCTGCACGGCGTGCCCCCGGAGGGGACCACGGCCACCGACATCGTGCTCACCATCACCGAGCTCCTCCGCCGGCACGGAGTGGTCGGCAAGTTCGTCGAAGCCTACGGACCCGGAGTGGCTGCACTGCCGGTGGAGAACCGGGCCACCATCGGCAACATGTCCCCCGAGTACGGCGCCACGTGCACGGTGTTCCCCATCGACCAGGCCACCTTGGACTACCTCTCGTTCACCGGGAGGGACCCCGACCACGTGGCGCTGGTCGAGGCCTACGCCAAGGAGCAGGGCCTGTGGCACGAGCCCGGCGCCTCGGAGGCGGTGTATTCCGAGACCGTGGACCTCGACCTCTCGAGCGTCGAGCCCAGCCTGGCCGGGCCCTCCCGGCCCCAGGACCGGGTGGCGCTGGCCGGGGCCGGCCGGGCCTTCCGATCCGCCCTCGGACGCGAGCCGGTGGTGGACCGGGACTCGGGAGAGCCGGGCAGCGGCCCGAGCCTGGGGCAGGCCGACGGTGACGTGGTGATCGCCGCCATCACCAGCTGCACGAATACCTCGAACCCCCAGGTGATGGTGGCCGCCGGGCTGGTGGCCGCCCGGGCGGTCGAGAAGGGGTTGACGGCCCGGCCGTGGGTCAAGACCACCCTGGCTCCGGGGTCCCGGGTGGTCATGGACTACCTGGAGCGGGCCGGGCTGGTCGAGCCGCTGGCCCGCCTGGGGTTCGACCTGGTGGGGTTCGGCTGCACCACCTGCATCGGGAACTCCGGACCCCTGCTGCCCGGAGTCTCCGAGGCCGTCCAGGCCCACGACCTCTCGGTCGCCGCGGTGCTGTCGGGGAACCGGAACTTCGAAGGCCGCATACACCCCGACGTGAGGTTGAACTACCTGGCCTCACCCCCACTGGTGGTGGCCTACGCGCTGGCCGGCACCATGGACATCGACCTCACCACTGATCCCCTGGGGGTCGGTTCGGACGGCGAACCCGTCTTCCTGGCCGACCTGTGGCCCAGCCAGCACGATGTGGCCGCGGTCATCAGGGCGTCCCTCACCTCTGAGGAGTTCCGCCGGCGCTACGGGGCGGTGTTCGAAGGCGACGCCCGTTGGCGGGACGTGACGGTGGCCGGCGGGGAGACGTTCGACTGGGACCAGAATTCGACCTACGTCCTGCAGCCCCCGTTCTTCGAGGGCATGGGACCAGAGCCCGGAGCGGTGAGCGACATCGACGGCGCCCGGGTGCTGGCCGTCCTGGGCGACAGCGTCACCACCGA
Source organism: Actinomycetes bacterium (assembly GCA_021791635.1). GTDB lineage: Bacteria > Actinomycetota > Acidimicrobiia > Acidimicrobiales > RAAP-2 > JAJYWF01. The sequence goes on along the minus strand of JAJYWF010000041.1, from coordinate 86 downwards.
CCACATCTCACCGGCTGGCTCCATCAAGCCCAGCTCACCGGCCGGCGAGTACCTGGTGGCCCACGGCGTCGACCGGGCCGACTTCA